>CBEVQP010000029.1:0-12096 GCA_965552035.1 uncultured Thermoplasmata archaeon
AATGAGACCAGAAACTGTAAGATAAAATGCTATTGGCGCAAATACCATTGGATAACCCTGCCAGGAAATAGAAATTAGTCCTAAGAAGACCCCAGTAAGTATTGAGTACCTTAAGAACGATTTGTTCTTTATTATCAAGGTAACATGTCTTAAATTCCTAATCTCGAACGATTTCTCTGGAACAACTTTGCCTTTTACTGATTTCACTGCCTTTACAAAAGCCCAATAGGCCATTATGCCTAAAAACATTATTAACGGATCCCAATCGGCAAATCCAAACGCAGATCTCTCTGCTAGTGATGGTGAGAGTGCGGCAAAAAGTCCTGCCATATACCCTACTTTTCTATTGTCGAATATTTCCGTTGCAAGTAGATAAGCTGCTACCGCTAATAACGCTGCTGATACTACAGTAACTATAGAAATTCCTATGTATACGGACCAATCTAGATCTCCTGTAATCGCATAAATTACATAGGAAGCAGCTGCTCCTAAGATCTCATAAAATGGTGGTCTGGGGTTATTTTTGATTAAGGGGTATCCTAGGAGCGGATCATATTTTATATAACGTCCTTCTGTAATTAGCGTCTTCACAATCCTTGCGTGGTAGTATGGGTCGTTACCGGAAAGTATTGGACCATTTTTCAGATAATATTGGAGACCAAAGGCTGTTTCTATCCCTATTGAGTGGAGAAATATCCCCAGAATTATCAACCATCCTTTATTTCCTTTTTTGAAGGAGATCCTTGTCATTTTAGTTTGCACCTCTCGTAAACATTATTCGGGGGATATACTTGAAATCCATGCGGAATTCTAACATGGGAATCATCGTGTGAGCATCAAGGTAGATGCATTATTCTAAGATACTAAAGATGTTGGTAATATAGAACTTGCTGATAATTAAATTAGTGCCCTTGCAATGATAGAGGCTACGGATCCTACACTTAGTGGACCCTCAATAGTATCAGTAACCCTTACATCATCTATTGGCGATTGTGTTAACCTGTGGATTGCAAATTTTGTAAATAACCCATGGACGCACGCTGCATAGACATTCTTTGCTCCTTGAGATTTCAATGCCTTCGTAGCTTCAATGATTGTCCCTCCTGTAGATATAATATCATCCACTATAGCTACATTTTTGCCTTCTACGTCAAGTTCTTTTGGTTTAATCTCGACCTCTTCTCCAGATATTCTCTTCTTCTCTAAGTAATCCCAATCTACACCCAATATTTTTGCAACATTTTTTGCCCTATCAAGAGCTCCAACATCAGGAGCTAATACCACATCAATACCAAGAGGATATAACATCTCTCCTAGGGTTTCATATGCATGTAAAACCCTTGTTTCCACATCAAAAAAGTCCTTTATGTAATCTTTGTGGGGATCTACCAGAATAACACTGTCCGCATAAACGCTCACTATTTTAGCAACAGCTTCCGCACTTACTGCTTCTCCCTCTAAAAACTTCCGGTCTTGTCGCCCATACCCAAAGTAAGGTATAACTAGCGTAATTTCTTTTGCTCCCTCGCTTTTAAGAGCTTGCATAGTTATTATTGCAGCGATAATTCCCTCATTAGGATATGTGTTTTGTACTAAGACAACCTCCTCGTCAGGTTTCTCTAGGAGCCTTATATATATCTCCCCATCGGGAAATTTCTTTCGTTCTACTGCCACTACTTTGGCATTAATTTCTTTGGCTATTCTATAAGTTAATATTGGAGAACTTATGGCTGTGAGAATCTGCATGTTTCATACACCTCCCAATATCTTTCTAATTTCAACCATCACATCGCTAATTGGGACTTCATGTTGAACATTCCTTACAAGATCTTTGATAGAAACGGTACCCTTAGACAATTCCTTCTCACCTAGAATAATGAGTATCTCATATCCATTAGAAAGCGCATATTCAAGAATGCGTCTAATATTCCTACCTTTGATATCCAATTCACAAATTAAATTATTTGATCTAATATTCCTCGCAATTTTTAATGCTGGTAAGAAGGTTTTTTCTGAAAGTGGTGCAACAAAGATTTTAGGCTTTTTCTCTTCTATTTTTAACTTTTTGATGCTTTTTAAAGCTTCAATGGTACGATCTAAGCCAAAAGCAAAACCAAATGATACTATTTTTTCGTCTTCAAAAACATCTGAAAGATCGTAAAATCCTCCACCACAAATTTGTTTTTCAGCACCTAACCAAGGTGCTTCCACTTCAAAAACGGTCCAAGAGTAATAATCCCAACCCCTTACTATTTTTAGATCAAGCTTAAATGGTATCTCTGCTTCTCTTAATACCTCTATATACTTTTTGAATTTCTCAACCATTTCTTTTAGATCTGGAAAAGTCTCAACAATACCTTCCAAATCATCCCTTAGAAGGGGCTCTAATTTCTTATATGTTTCATCTGAGAGTAAGTCCCGTAAAGAATCAAAATCTTTCTTGTCGAGAGCTCTAAACACATCTTTATTCTCTCCAATCCCAAGTTTCTTTAAGACTTCCCTTACTAAGTCTATGTTCCCTACTCGAATTATACATTCATCAATAATATTTAATCTGGTAAGTATCTCTCTAACTATGTCTAAACCCTCCACAAAGGTTCTTAAAGGCTCTCCCTCGATTATCTCGCATCCTACCTGCCAAAACTCTCTGTACCTTCCCCTTTGTGGTTCTTCATATCTAAAAACATTACCCACGTAGTAAATCTTCAAGGGTTTTGGTTTTGCCCTTAGCTCCGAATAATAAAACCTTAATGTAGGTAATGTGAGTTCAGGTCTTAACACAAGTTTTCTTCCTGATTTGTCTTCAAAGAAATACATTTCCTCAAGAATTTGTTCCCCAGACTTTTTTATAAACAGCTCGGCATGCTCAAATGTTGGAGTAGCTATTTCTTTATAACCATAAAGCTCTAGAACCTCTCTAAAAATGTTCTCTATCCTTCTTCTTATGACCATCTCTTCCGGGGGAAAGTCTCTAGTCCCTCTCGGTCTTCTAAGTAAATTTTGGTTGTCCACTTCTTACTCACCATCCGCCTTTTTGTAGTGAAGTAGCACGCCATCTCCTAATCTTTTAACCTCAATCAACTTTAACTTTATTATCTCTTCGTAACTTCCAGCACCATCACCTTCTGCCATAGTTGGGGCATCACGACCCCCAATAATTATGCTCCCCACATATACATAAATCTCGTCAAATAACCCTCTACGAACAAACTCCCAAATAACAGTACCTCCTCCCTCTACCAAGAGTTTCCTTACGCCTCTCTTATATAGTTCCTCTAGAACTTCCTCCAAATCTAGTATTCCTTCTCTTACCTCTCTAACTTTTATTATCTCAGCATTTCTAAGATTACAATTCTTCGAAGTAAACACTAAAGTACGTGCTCTACCATCTAACACTCTCGCATCATTGGGGACGCGGCACTCTGCATCTAATATTACGCGGATAGGTAGTTTTTTGGGTTTCCTTCCTAGATACTTTTCCTTTGGTACAAGATCAGGATCGTCTGAAAGAACAGTCCCTATGCCAACTAAAATTGCATCAACAGATTCTCTGAGGATGTGTACTCTATTAAAATCTTCGAGTGATGATATCTTAGTCTGCTTCCGGGTTTTTAGAGCAATTTTTCCATCAACAGATGATGCGCAATTAATAATGACATAGGGCCTTCTCAATAACCTCACCTTTTCTCTAAATCAATGCCCTCTTGAATACCCTCACAGCATTTTTCCAGCATATTTTCTCAACTTCATCTTTAGAATAATTCTCCAAAAGCTTATTAACCAGCGATGGCACATCTTTTTCGCTTTCTATGCCAGAAACCCCTTCATACGAATCATATAAATAATACACAAAATCGAAGCCAAAACCTACAAAGTTAATTCCTACTAAGTCGATAAAGTGTTCTAAATGCTTAATAAAGGACTCTAGATCCTTGTTTAAACCAACAAATGATGGAATTACATTTAGCCCTATAATACCACCTCTTTCCGCTATGGCTTTTGCTTGATCATCCGTAAGATTTCTAGAGTGATCATTTACACTTCTTGAGTTAGAGTGTGATGCTATGACCACTCCGTCATAGTTTTCAATTACATCCCAAAAACCTGCATCGCTGATGTGGGAGAGGTCAACGATTATACCCAGTTCCTTCATTTTATCTAGCAACTCTAAACCAAATCTAGTAAGCCCACCCTTTGTCCTGGACTCAAATACTCCATCAGCAACAAAATTCCTTGTACTCCATGTGAGGGTAATCAATCTCACTCCAAGATCGTAAAAAGCATCTAAAAGAAAAATATCGTCGTAGATGGGATCTGCACCTTCAAGCGATAGTAAATAATAGAACTTATCATCTCTACTAAAATTGTCGAGATCCCTGTGGCTTTTTATTAAAACAGCATTTTCAAGCGATTTTAATTCCCTCTTGGCAATTTCTATGAGATCTATTGCTCTCTTTAAGGTGTTACCTGGCTTATAAACCTCTTCAATCCATACAGATAAAACTCTTCCCTTTATATTCCCTTGATTCATAATTTCTTGCCATTCTGCTAGTGTCCTTACAGCTTTCTTGTTCTTAGGAGTCTTTTGATAAAGTTTAGCTACATCTATAAGTATGTCTGAATGGAGATCGAAAATATATGCCATTTCATTCCTCTCCTTTATAATCCTTCTTTATTATTTCGTAAAGTTCGCATAAATCTTTAACTACGTAATCAACGCCAGCTTCTATAAGATCATTTGAAGATCTATAACGACCTACAACACCTACACAACACAATCCAGCTCTTTTTGCTGCTATAATGCCATAAGGAGAGTCTTCAATAACGATGCTTTCATCCTTATTAAATCCGCAAACAGCTTTTTCATATATCTCAGGATGTGGTTTGCTGCGCTTTACGTCGTCTGATGTTATTATCCTATCAAAAAATTCTATAATGTGCGGTATCTCTTTAAACACACTATTTTTATTTGATGATGTAGCTAAAACTAGAATTTTACCCTTAGATTTTAGAAACTGTAACAATTCTTTAGCGCATCGCGTATAAGTAATGCTTTCCCTAAATTTTTCCAATATCTTCATGCGAGTTTCTACTAATTCTTCTAAAGAGATATCAAGATTGAATTTCTCTATCAGAGCTCTTCCAATATCCCATCGAGACATCCCCATGTACTTAATTACGTCTTCTACACTAACATCAACACCAAATTCTTTGAGCGCCTCAACAAAGCTTAGGGCCTTGTAAAAAAGAGAGTCTATGAGTACTCCATCCATATCAAAAATAAAAACTTTAAACTTAGACAAACTCATTTTTCTTCCACCTTACCATTCTCTTCACGCTAAAACGCGAAGATCTTCCGGTGGTGAGGTGATATGTAATAACATTAATGCTCAGACAGGGATAATCTCATCATTCGTCAGTGAGCCCACATTCATCATCGCAATAAAATGAAATACTCATAGTTTAAATTCGTTTCTACGTTGATTGCTAAGGTTTACTCTTTTTTACGACACCAATACGGTTAATTTCATCTAAGTATGCGCTCTTTAGGAGTTCTAACTTACTATATCTGGACGTAAACTCTTTTGATGATATATCGCCTTTTCGGAACTCGTCTATAAGTTTTTCTATTTCTTGAGATATTTCTCTAAGCCTTCTTTCTAGAAACTCTAGAATTGATTTTTCTATGCTTGTTTCATGTATGACGTCTGAGATTCCATAACTAATCCTGTGGGGTGAGTACTCGCCCTTAATTGCTCCATCTTCCAATATTAAAATTCTATTTGTCATTCTAGCAACTCTTGGATCATGCGTCGTTATTATAACTGTCTTACCCATCTTTTGCTGCTCTAATAAAAGCTTTACAACTGTTTCAGCAGTTTCAAGGTCTAAATCCCCTGTTGGCTCATCTGCGATTATAATTTTTGGATCATTTACAAGTGCAACCGCCACAGAGACTCTCTGTTGCTCCCCACCGGAGAGTTCCTCAGGATATTTATGCTCTTTGCCTTCTAGCCCTACTTTTTTAAGAAGTTCTTTCGCTACTTTTTCAGATCGAGTGAGGGGCTCCCCCAATATTAAACGAGGTAGCATTACGTTCTCAAGAGCTGTAAGCGTTGGTACCAAATTAAAATTCTGAAAGATATATCCTATATTCTTTCTCCTAAATTCTAAGAGGGCTTTTTCGTCCATTCTATTCAATTCATAGTTGTCCACAACAACTTTCCCTGCCGAGGGTTTATCAATACCAGAAATTATGTTCATCATAGTGGTTTTTCCTGAACCAGAAGGCCCCATAATGCTCACAACGTCATTATTTAAAATAGTGAGAGTGATTCCTCTTAAAGCCACTACATTACCAGCCGGCGACTCATAAACCTTGTATACGTCTTCTAACGTTATTATCTCCCTCTTCATGTATAAACCCTCCTTATAGCAGTAGATATGTTTTCTTTGAGAATGGATCCTAATGGAAGTAAAGGAATAACAAACAAGGTTGCAAAATAACTAATTACAATATAGGTAAACTTATTTAGCGTTGGCACGCTTCTTACATTGATAACCATGGATATCATAGAAAATACGCTTCCATCAAGGGAAACATAAAGAACTGTACCTACGATTGCAGAAATAATGATGACGCCAACATAAACTAGAAGATAAGATCCATATATGGTCCTCAAAATCTGAGATGTCTTTGCTCCCCTAGCCCTTAGTACTATTATTTCTTCTCTTATCTCAAGTAGAAACCAATTTATATATGACAAAATCGCTAAAAGACCTATAATAAACGCTATTATCATTACAGCTATGGAGGTTGTTTGATATACGGTAATAAATACCAACGCGTTTAAAGGTGTCGTATTGCCAGAAGTTCCTCCAATATTAACAAGGTTTTCTATAGCTCCTTCAAATCCACTATTAAAAATCCCCAAACCAACTATATACGAAGATACCAAACTCAATACATAAAGCGTGGTTTTTGATTCTAGAACTATTTTTCTTGCACTACTCGAGCCGATGTACCACAGTGGGTTCTTTAGGTATTTTATAACCTCTTGAAGTTTGTTCATAAATGGTCCTAAAAGCTTAATCATGACCTTACTCAATATAGAAGGAACAATAAAGGGCGATATGAAAAGGAAAATTGTGGAGACTGCGTAAATAATTATAAATATCACAGCAAAAGCCATATTGTTAACTCTTCTAAGAACGTCTTCGGGGGTTATCCTAAGCCCATGAATTGTTATGCCTGTAAGAGATACTAGGAGAATTATGTAGGTAAATGTGCTCACTGTAAAATCTGAGAAACGTAGTTTTGTTTCCCTACTTTTTAGTTTTATAACATTGATTTCTTCCATGGCCTTTTTGATTTTTCTTATTGTAAAATAACTAGAAATAATTGCTATGATATATGGAGCTATTATCATGCTATAATTCCAGCGAGAGCCTAAAAAGTTGCTTATCATTAGCGTGATTCTTCCCCCTAGCATGACTGGAATCAATACTATCGACGTCGCTATACCAAGGCTAACTCCTATAATGGCGAGTGTCATCACATAAAAGTTCAATATTTTTGTAGATTTCTCAATACTCAAACCTCTTGAGAGTAATGTTGCTATCCATAATCGCGATCTCTCTATAATGTTCTCCAATATTGAAATGGACACCGCCAACACAATAAGTATTATGATTATCCCATAATAGACTGTTGAAAGAGCAGAATTGATGTTTGATGTAACAAAAACAGTCTTATACTGGTAAACAGCTTTAGATACTTGATCAGCATCTTCTAAATGTACAAATATATAATCTCCTCGACTAAGTAACATTTTTTGGTTTGGTAATTCAATTTCAATGGATTTTGGTACTCTCGTCGTATTAGAACCATTTTCCAGTTCATTAGAGAATTTCTTAATTCCATACTCTTTTGTAACTTCTATTATCGAGATTTCTGGATTTGTAGTCAAATATGATTTCAAGATCTCTATAACTTTGTTTTTTATGTCCAGGATCTGACTTTTAAGATTATTTTCAAAAGTTTCTGTGTTATAAGATTCATATGCGACTCTTTTGGCATTTATATTTAGGAAAATATACTGCTCGGGATTAAAGCTAACGCTAATAAGATAACTATCAAAAATATCTCCTAAAGCAGTTCCATAGTTCTCTATAGAGCCATTACTTTGCAATATGTGAATTAATGTGTTATAGTCGGCATCATCTAAAATTAATGCCCCTTCAAATAATGAGTATTCATAAGTTCTTGTGAGCGCGGTTAAGTCCCCTCTAATTAACTTTTGAATGAGATTCCTAGCGTCTAAGTCAATAGTCTCAGACACGTCAGTTATTACCATCTTTTGAGTGGGTGACGGGGCTATCGTGAGGTTACTTAATAATAACGATTCTAGTTCAAACTTTAGAGAGTTTATTTTATCATACTCCTTCAGATGAATGGTTATAAAAAGTGGAACCTCTAGAAATTCGTCCTTTAGAATATCCGTTGTGAGAACCTCATAATAATCAAATATTCCTGAATCGTTGCAGAATTCTTTAACCCTTTCTTTTAGGATGTTTGCTGTATTTACATCTCCCGAAAGTATTTTCTCTAAAACTTCATTTTTTGGATAAACGTAGCCCACCGTATCATAGTAGTATGGTGTCGCTCTTGTAAAATATATAATTTTGCCCTCACCAGGATTTACGCTTGAAAAATCAGAGAATATCTCTTTAGCCACACTTTCGCTCAACACCAGGAGATCTATAGGCAGTATCACTACCATAACATCATTGTCGTAAAGCAGATATATCCTCGAAATTGCTCCAACCTCTATAAATGTGAAATCCACGGACTTGTCCTTTAGAGCGCCAAAAATATCTTCCAAACGTTCTTCTTTAAAAAGGGTAATATTCTGTGACCTATAGGAATAAGATATCGGTGATAACATTTTCTGATACGTTCTCGAGCCTATTTGACTGAAGTTATATCCTAGATACTCTTCCAAAAGTATTTGAGGCGTTTCCCGAACATTAAATACGTCCGTATTCTGTGTCAATCTCACAAGTTCTAACCAGATATACGGAGAGTTATTCTTTACAATCTCCTCCGATACAGAAGATAATGAGTGAATAATTACGTAGGGCGTCGCTATAAAAACTGAGCCTATCACGAAAAATGCCAGAAAAAGCGATATTGTGCTCTGTTTTTCCCTGAAAAAAGCTTTTGCGATGTTATATATGCTCATTAGTTCTCACCGAGCCATTGATAGAGTTCTCACAGCACTATTATGATGTTGGCTACTTAACTTAAACTTTGTTATTAAAAATTAGGGTCTATAGGTTCAAAGTCGATGTTTTTAGAACATAATTTATATCTCGTCTATACTCATAATCAATATCCGAAGATCTCTCACTCACGTCGAGCGGTGATTTTATGAAGAAAATTGAAGCTTCAAAAAGATCCTTAAGCGTGGAATATGCCATAAGGGACGTCGTCATACCTGCAAGAGAGCTCGAAAGAAAAGGAATAGAGGTCATTAAACTAAACATTGGCGATCCTGTAAAATACGATTTTGATGCACCAGAACACGCTAAAAGGGCCTATTGCGAGGCTATTACAGAAGGTCACAATTATTATAGCGACTCAGAAGGTATTCAGCCCCTTAGAGAAGCTATTGCAGAGAGAGAAAATAGAAAAAATAACGTAGGAATATCTCCTAACGACGTCTTTGTGACTGCTGCCGTTACAGAGGCTCTTCAGATAGCAATTGGAGTTCTTACTGACCCAGGAGATGAGATATTAGTCCCAGGACCCACATATCCACCATATATTAGCTTCACTAAATTTATGCTCGCAAAACCAGTAGAATATCAAACTATAGAAGATGATGGATGGATTCCTAACGTAGATGACATTAGATCAAAAATAACAAAGAGAACTAAAGCTATAGTAATCATTAATCCTAATAATCCTACTGGTGCTGTTTATGACGAGAAGATTCTAAGAGAGATCATTAACCTTGCAGGAGAATATGAAATTCCGATAATTAGCGACGAAATTTACGACTTAATCACCTATGACAAAAAACACGTTAGCCCTGGATCGCTTTCAAAAGACGTGCCCGTTATAGTATTTAATGGCATGTCAAAAGTTTATTTTGCCACAGGATGGCGCTTAGGATATATGTACATAGTTGACAGAGACGATGTTCTTGGAGACATTCGTGAAGCTATAGGGAAGCTTCTAAGAGTAAGACTATGTCCTAATACCCCTGCTCAATACGCTGCGCTTAAGGCACTTACGGGACCAATGGGTTATCTCGAAAAGTATCTCAAAAAACTAAGAAAGCGCAGGGATTTGATATATAAAAGATTGGCAGAAATGGATCACATATCCGTTCAAAAGCCGGAAGGTGCGTTTTACATATTCCCAAGGGTCGACATTCAAAGAGGGCCTTGGAAAAACGATAAAGAATTTGTCCTTGATCTGCTTAGAGAGAAGCATGTTTTAGTTGTTCATGGATCAGGATTCGGAAATGCAGGAAAAGATCACTTTAGAGCGGTATATTTACCCGAAGAAAGTGTTTTAGAAGAAGCTATGAATAGACTACAAGAGTTTCTTAAAGAAAAAGTAGGATAATACAGCCTTCTATATTCTATTTTAATACTTTACCTGTTTTAGAGAACCACAAATATAGATCCAACTCTGCTGGGGATAAATTGAGCTCTTTAGCTATATCCTTTAAAATTTTTTCAATTTCTAAATATTTCCTCTTCGTAAGTGATCTTGGTATTTCGTCGATTAATCCATATTCATGTAGAATCTTCAAAATATGGCGATCTATAATCGCTATCTCTTTAAACCCAACATTTCTTAGAAAGTGGCTAGCTTCTTTTAGTCCAATTCCTTTGATATTTTTTACAAGCCAATCTCTAACCCTATTCACATCTGTCTCTTTCACAATTTTCTCCAAGTCTTTCGCATATTTCCTTGCTTCAACAATGTATTTGGCTCTTACTCGAGGATATCTGTATCCGAGGTTAGTCAATCTTGAGGAAAGTTCTTCTTCGGGAAGGTAGTAGAGTCCCTCAAAACCTAAGGAATTTTGTACTTTGATCCCCATTTGAGCGCTCGAATTTGCTGTCAAGATGCAAAAACACAACTCATTAAAAAGATCTTTCCAAGAAGATTTTCTTTTTTCTTCAAATTCCCTCATTCTTTTGTTTATTTCTTTCGTAAGCGTTTCATTTTGGAGTAATTTCTTTACATGGTTTATTAGATCTTCCCTTCTCAATGCACGACACCCTTGAATAACATCCTGTATAAACTTCACAAGAGCTAAAAATCTTAGATTCTGTTATGATTTCTATGAAATCTAAAATTATTGGATTTATTAAAAAGGCTCCTTATTTTGAAAAGTGGATAATGCTAGGGGCTCTTGTAGGATTGTTTGTAGGCATTATGATTTCTCTCTTTAACTATCTAATAGAGGCTGTAGCTTATTCCTTTTCATATATTGTAGATGGGCCGCACATTTTTACATCAGACTTTGCAATAATTGCCATGTATTCTAAAAATAGGATCCTAATACCACTCTCCTTAGTATTAGGCTCACTTATTAGTGGGGTTTTAGTGTATAAATTCTCTAAAGAGGCAGAAGGTCCTGGAATGGATCCCACAATAGCTGCATATCATTTCAGATGTGCAATTGTAGATGAAAAACTTCCATTAATAAAAATGATTGCTTCAGCATTCACCTTAGCATCAGGAGGTAGTGGTGGAGTACAAGGACCAAGCGTCCAAATAGGAGCTGGATTAGGCTATATTATGCATAAAGTTTTAAAATTAAATCATGAAGATCGAAGAATTTTGTTTATATCGGGAATTTCCGCTGCACTTTCATCAATATTTAGAAGTCCCATAGGTGCTGCAATATATTCCATTGAAGTATTTTATCAGAGAGATTTTGAAGTAAAAGCGTTAGTACCATCAATAATTTCTAGTGTATTCGCATATATAGTTACTATACCTATTTTTGGCCTAAAACCATTACTACCTCCTCTTAAAATTAGCATCTCAGAAATCTTGGCTCCAGG
>CBEVQP010000030.1:0-11891 GCA_965552035.1 uncultured Thermoplasmata archaeon
GAAATCGCAGCTGTAAGCCCAGAAACTCCAGAACCTATAATGCCTATCAACTCTGCGCACCTTGCCTTTTGGCCTCTACTTGAATAAAAATCTCAGAGTTATATTTGTTTATTGAAACTTTAAGAGTCCGCTGAGTCAACAAAAACTTATGAAAATAGTTTTGTAGAAGATCTCTTTTTATAATTTTTGAAAGCATTAAATCACACAAACTTATTTATCTAAGAAAAACATGTTATCTTCAGTGATTTTGGTGATTCATCCATGAATCCTTTATTACTGATGAAAAAAGTGTACAAAATTTATTACAGTAAATTTAAACCTGAAAGAGTAATTGGCCTTCCCGCAAGAGAGTGGGCGTACACGCCATTTTCTGATGAGGGGACTATGATTAGGCATATTTCAATAAAGACACATTCAGAACTCAAAAGATTTCTTATAGAAAATGTTCCAAGAAATGTTTACTATTCGAGCGCCTACTATAAAACTCCAAATGCATCAACCATGGAAGAAAAGGGATGGATAGGTGCAGACTTGGTTTTTGACATTGATGCCGATCACATACCCTGGGCTTTAGGTAAAAAGTATGACCTAATGCTTGAAATTGCTAAAAAGGAGATGAAGCATCTCATCGAGAATTTTATTCTTTCAGATTTTGGTTTTGGAGAGAATGACTTAGAAATAGCATTTAGCGGCGGCAGAGGATATCATCTTAGGATTAGTAGTCTTCACATAAGAAAACTGAGTTCATCATCAAGGAAGGAAATTGCGGATTATGTTTATGGAACAGATTTAGACAAAAGACAACTTTCAACGTTTCTTGAGAGCGGGATCTTTACTAACTCAGGATGGCCAAATAAAGTGTACAACTTTCTCAAAAACGCCTATATGAACGGAGCCTCCTGGGTGGTTGAAAAATTTAAAGAACGAGGCATGGATGTAGACGATGAGAGCGTCAGAGCTATTATAAAATATGCCGACAATATTTTTGGAATAAAGTCCGTAAAGATGACTAGGGCAGAGAAAGACAAAGCATTGGACTCTATAGTAGCTTTTTTAAGAAGTGAGATAGATAAGATAGTCACGGGGGATGCCAAAAGACTATTGAGATATCCATCTAGCCTTCACGGAAAAACAGGGTTATTGGTCAAAAAGTTGACTTTGGATGAGTTGGACGATTTCAAACCACTTGAAGACGCCGTTGTATTACCTGAAAAGGATTCACAAGTTTTGATTCAAAATGTAGATCAAAACTCACCGGTTATAAAAGCACTCCAAGGTGTAAAAATTAAGGATTATGAGATAGAAATAATAGAAGGGGTAGTATCGATGCCCCTTTATGCGGCGATATTTGTTTATGGTCTTACGGGGGTAATTACGTCAATTATGGTGCTTGGCTAACCCTTCCACCTATAAATTGGATTGAGACTTCAAATCTGCAAATTTGGTGAAAAAAATGGAAAATCTTGAAGGATCTATGAAAAAATACTCCCATGCATTCAGACTCATAGAAAGATATCTCAAAGAAGAGATTAGAGAAACAAGAACACTCAACAGGATTGACGAAAAGGATTTCCAAGTTTTAATTGAAGCAGCAATAGAATTAAACAAAATTCTTGAAGAGTCTGATACTTATTCTAGGATATCCCCCGGTATCGTTAGATTGGCAAGAAATTACATAAATAAGTTTCAAAAGCTAATAGGCGAGCGAATAAAGAAGATCGTGTTAAACATAACTCAAAACGTGCAGACAGTGCCAAACTTGACAGATAAAGAAAAAGAAGTTTGTGAGAAGCTTAGAAACATTATTGATGATTACTACGCTAGATTAATCGAAAAACGCAAGGAAGATCTTGTGATTATCAGGATAATACAAACTGTAAAAGAACCTGTGATAGATGTTGATGGTAGATACGTAATCCTCGAAACAGGAGATATCCTGAGAACAAAAAAGAGCTTTGCAGAACTGTTAGTTTCAGCTAGCGTTGCAACCTTCGAAGGTGGTAGTATTGAAAGTTCGTCTGATAAGATACACACCAGATCCTGAAAAGACTGTGATCGCGGCTGCCCTGACAACAGTAAGAGAAGCTTGCGTATCCCCAGAAGAAGTTAAGGACAAAGACATAGAAAAAATATTAGATATTGTAATTAGGCGAGGCCATCATAGTGTCTTGGAACACGCTAATTTTACCTTCTTGATTGATGGAATCTCTCGTGTAACTAGCCATCAATTAGTTAGGCATAGGATTGCGAGTTATTCTCAGCAAAGTCAGAGATACGTTCCAATAGACAATCCAGCAGTAGTGATACCACACTCTATTGCAAACAATGAAAAGGCAATGAAGGTATTTAGTGATACCATAGAAAAAGCTTGGAGTGCATATAGGGAGCTTATTTCGCTAGGGATACACCCAGAAGATGCCAGATACGTATTGCCTCAGGCTACTACAACAAGCATAGTTGTTACCATGAATGCAAGAGAGCTATACCACTTCTTTTCATTAAGATTATGTTATAGAGCTCAAAAAGAAATAAGAGAGCTTGCAATGAAGATGTTAAAAGAGGTAATGAAGGTCGCTCCTAAACTTTTTAGATATGTGGGTCCTCGATGCAAAAGTCTTGGGTACTGCCCTGAAGACTACAAAGAGTGTCCTCTTTATGGAAAATTTAATAAAAAAGTTTAGAATGGGGGCTTAATTAGTGCCCAACGATCTCCAACCCTTTTTACGAATCCTTCTTTTTCCATAAGCTCAAGAACTTCTTGAAGTTGTTCATTAGTCACGTCTAGATCGTGATATCTCTTAAATAGCTCTTTAATTTCCTCAAGGTTTTTCTCGCCCTCTTTTAGTATTTGGGTTGTAAGATTTCTCATGTCTTCGTAGTAGTTCCACGGAAATATGAACCACGTCCAATCATCCGCTGGAACTTCCTCGCTATAATAATCGGGTACAAATTTTGAGTGGGTTATGTGTAGCATTGCTGCCGTCTTAACTTCTGCGGGATTATGCCTCTTTACGTATTCAAAAGCGAGGTTGAGGCTTTGTCCAGTATCCGTAATATCATCCATTATCAGAACCTTTTTATTCTTTAGGGAGACAGGGACATCGTGAACAACCTTTGCCCTGCCGTCTCTGGTGGCGGTAATTCCCCAATGCTCTGTTTTCAGGCTGTAGAGATCCTTTACGAGAAGGTGGTCACACATCAGTCTTCCTGGGATCCATCCACCTCTTGCCAAAGCAACTATGACTTCCGGCTTATATCCGCTTTCACGTACTTTTTGGGCTACGTCTTTTACCCAGCGGACAATATCGTCCCATGTAACAAACTTACACTTGAATTTCTCAGCCATCTCACTCCACCGCTGCGTACTCTAAGGCGTGGGCACATGGACACTGCGATCTGTCCTCTGGAATTTTTGGAATAACATCATACAATATTTTCTTTGCTTTTTCTACGTTTTCTGCCATAACTCTAATAACCTCTTGAGCATCCACTGGTTTTTCTGCCCATACATCGTAATCTGTAACTAGAGCCAAAGTAGCATAGCATATTTCTACTTCTCGAGCCAGCGTTACCTCAGGAACTAGCGTCATTCCAATTATGTCGGCGAATTGTCTAAACATCCTAGACTCGGCTCTTGTAGAGAACCTAGGTCCCTCGATACAAATATACGTTCCTCTCTCATGAACTCGGTATCCGTGTTCTTTTGCAGAATTTATGAGGAGCTCTCTAAGTACTGGACAGAAGGGATCCGCTAGTGACACGTGGTAAACTTTACCTCCATCGTAGAAAGTGTATACTCTACTCTTTGTAAAGTCGATGAATTGGTCTGGAACAACGAGGTCACCGGGTCTTATTTCCTCTTTTAAGGAACCAACGGCAGAAACAGCAATAATCCTCTCTACTCCTATCTCCTTAAGGGCCCAGATATTTGCTCTAAAGTTTATTTTATGGGGAGGTATCCAATGGCCTATTCCATGCCTGGGAAGAAACGCTACGGGAACTCCTTTAAGGTATCCGACTGTAATAGGGGCTGATGGGGCTCCGAAAGGTGTCGTCATTTTTATTTGCTTTGTGTCTTCGAGAATCTCAGGGTCGTAAAGACCAGACCCCCCTATAACACCTATCCTTGCCACTATGTCCTTTGACTTCATGGTACCACCAATTGTCATTTAATTATTCGTAACTACTATATTCGTTTAACTCTAACAAAATATTGTATACGTTTTGCGAACATTTCTGAGGTGTTCGAATGAAATCATTTAGGGGTCTAGTCGCAAAATACATTGAAGATAAACGTAGTGAAGGCATTCACATGACTCTTATAGATCCAGAGAAGGTAAACAGAGAAGAAGCAGCAAGAATTGCTGAGTCTGCTTATAGCGCAGGCACAGATGCTATTATGGTTGGTGGTAGTACTGGATTTACTAGGGAACACTTTGAGGAAGTTGTTTTAGGGATAAAAGAGAACGTGGAAATTCCCATAATAATATTTCCTTCTGGATCAAGATCTCTTTCAAAATATGCTGATGCAATCTTTTTTATGAGCCTTCTAAACTCTGAAAGTCGTCAAATGATAGTAGGTGAGCAAGTAAAAGCAGCTAAGATAATTAAGGAGTTGGGTTTAGAACCCCTTCCAATGGGATACGTAGTGATAGAACCTGGTATGACGGTAGGACGCGTAGGAAAAGCCATGCTGATTCCAAGAACGTCTGAAGGAGCAGAGCTTTTGGTATCATATGCACTGGCAGCAGAATTTTTTGGAATGAAGTACTTTTACGTAGAAGCAGGAAGTGGTGCTTATGCACCACCGCCCCCAGAAATGATAAGGAGAGTGAGAGAAGAAACCTCTGTAGTATTATTTACAGGAGGCGGGATTAGAACCCCTGAAAGTGCTAAAGAATTGAGAAAGGCGGGGGCAGATGTAATCGTTACCGGAACTATAGTAGAAGAAGAAAAAGATGTTTATGCTACACTGAAAAAGATTGTTGATGCTATAAAGTCCTAATAGAGGACAGAAAAATGAAGCATAATACTCAAAGTATGAACTGGAAGCTTTTTTCAGCATCTATTGATATCTTATTAATTTTTTCTTTAGTAGCTTCTCTTCAAAGTGTGGAATATGTTTGGGCTTTTGCGTCGATTTTTGGCATTTTTCTGAAGAAAATTCCCATATTAATAGGAAAATATCTTCACATAAATCCTATGTGGGAACTTCTGGTATCAGTTCCTATACTTTTTCACGTCGTAGGGGGTATTCTTGGCCTCTACGTGAAAATTCCTTGGTGGGATGTACTAACTCATTTTATGTCATCGGTAACGGTATGTCTTTTTGCCGTATACTGCATGATAGTAGTAGACGCGTATTTTGCTGAAATAAGCTTCACAATGCCTATTGTAATTATTTTCGTAGTGATGATATCTCTAGCAGGAGGAGCTCTATGGGAGATTGGTGAGTACATATCTGACAAAATCTTTGGAACACATGAACAAAAAGGATTGGACGATACTATGAAGGATCTTATTGTTGACCTTTTAGGAGGTCTTGTAGTTTCGCTGGGAGCTGCTTATATAATTAAAAAAAGAGGGGGTTACGAAAACATTATAAAAAAGGTGGTAAACGTTGAAAACAGCGTGGGTGATTCGTTACGGAGAAATAGGAACTAAAAGCAAAGGCATAAGGAAGATGTTTATAGAAAGACTGATACGAAACATAGAGGACGCCATGAGAACGGAAAGAATCGAATATAAGTCAATAAAAAGTCTTTGGAGCAGGATTTTATTATACTCTACTGATCCCAAGGTTCGCTTAATATTGCCCAGGATTTTTGGAATAAAATCAGTTTCAGAGGCATATGAAGTAAAAGCCTCACTCGACGAGATAACTAAAGCTGCGTTTAAGATTGTCAGAAAAGCAAATCCAAAAACATTCAAAGTCGACACTCAAAGGATTACAAAAGACATACCAATGACATCTATTCAAATAAATAGCATCATAGGTGAGAAAATAGTTGAGGAATATGATATAAAGGTTGATCTAGAAAACCCCGACCTGACAATAGGCATAGAAATAATTTCCGGGAAAGCTTTTGTTTTCGACGAAAAGATTCCAGGACCAGGAGGTCTACCTTTAGGAGTCGAGGGAAGAGTTCTTGCCATCCTCGAGGATGAGGACGACTTAATAGCTGCGTGGTTAATGATGAAAAGGGGTTGCGAAATTTTTCCAATAACAACCAAGTTGCCGGAGATATATAAGCCACTTAGGAGGTACGCATATGGAAACAAATACGATATTATGGTTGTAGACTCTCTTACGGAAAAAACCCTAAAAAGGGTAATAGAGGAATACGAGTGTTTGGGAGTTTGTGTAGGTGGTAAAGGAAAAAGTTTTTTAGAAAATGTGAAGAAACTAAGAATACTTGGATTACCCATCTACACTCCTTCGGTAATGTTACCGGATGAGATTTATGAGGAGATTAGAAGAATCCTCTTTAGTGAGGTGATGTAGGTGGATAAAGAAGAGCTTGCAAAACATATAGAACATACTCTTTTAAAGTCAAATGCCACTGAAGAGGACATAAAACGTCTCTGCGAAGAAGCCAAAAAATACGGCTTTTATGGAGTATGCGTAAATCCTTATTACGTGAGATTAGCAAAGGACTTCTTAAAGGAAACTGATATAAAAGTGGTTACAGTAGTGGGATTTCCTCTCGGAGCAACTTTTACAGAAGTAAAAGTACATGAAGCTAAACTAGCTATAGAAAATGGTGCAGACGAAATAGATATGGTGATGAATATATCTGCATTTAAATCCGGCCGATACGCTGATGTTGAAGAGGACATTCGAGCAGTAGTTGATGCTGTTAAACCAGTACCAGTTAAAGTGATTATAGAAACATGCTATCTTACTGATGAGGAAAAGATAAAGGCTGCAGAAATTGCTTTAAACGCGGGAGCAGCATTTGTAAAGACTTCAACGGGGTTTGGTCCAGAGGGAGCAAGACTGGAAGATATAAAACTTCTCAAAGATAAATTCGGAGAAAGAATAAAAATTAAGGCTGCGGGCGGTATAAGAGATGCGAAAACTGCTATAGCAATGATTAAGGCTGGAGCTGAGAGAGTTGGTACAAGTACCGGAGTAAAGATTATTGAAACTCTAAGGGAGAGTGAATTATGAGATTTGGAACAGCTGGAATAAGAGAAGTTGTTGGAGAAAAATTCGATGAAACAGTTATGGACAAATTTGCCGTGATAATGGCAAAGCTTGGGGATACAATAGTAGTGGGCCACGATAATAGAATACATAGTAAAGCCCTTGTGAGGGCACTTTTATCTGGGCTTGTTAGAGAAGGTGCAAAGGTGTATTTCTTGGGAACTACGGCCACTCCCGTAGTATCCTTTGCTACAAGAGAACTCTCAGCGGATTTTGGAATAATGATTACGGCTTCTCACAATCCACCAGAATATAATGGAATAAAAGTTGTAGGCGTCGGTGGGAGAGACATATATAGGAGTGAAGAGGAGCAAATAGAGGCAATGCTAAATTTAAGTGAACTAAGAAAGAACTACAAATATACTGGAAAAACTGTAGATGTAGGAGACTATATCGATGAAATGTATATTGAAAATGTTGAGAGATTTATTGAGAAGAATTTTATTATTGAGCAATCAAAAGTTCTTTTTGATGCTGCGAACGGAACAACATCAAAGTATACGCCAAAAATCCTTAGTGACTTAGGGCATAATATTTTTGCGGTAAATTCTCACCAGGACGGAACATTTCCCGGAAGACTTCCTGAACCAACTAAAGAAAATGTGCTAAAGTATGTACACATTAGCGAAAAGCTAGGCTTTGACATTTATATTGGGCAAGATGGCGATGGGGATAGGGTTGCAGTAGGAATCAATGGGGAATATATTATCGAAGATTATGTTACATCATTTTTCATCAAAGAAGTAAGCAACAAGTTTAAGGGGAGTAAGATCGTTTTGTCTCCTAATCTCTCACCATTTGTTCATGAGTACGCAAAATCTTTGGGGTTTAAGACAGAAGTTAGACCTTTGGGATATTTACATGAGGGTCTTTCAAATGATACCATATTTTTGTCGGAACCATGGAAAATAATGATACCGTCTTATGGATTCTGGTTTGATGGAATAATGGCTTCCGCAGTTTTGTCTTCTAGGGTTTGCGATTTTAGAGAATTACTAGAGAGTCTTCCGAAGGTTTTTAAAGAAACTGTAAATCTGAGACTTAAAGAACAACAAGATAAGTGGGAAATAGTAAGGAGAATATCAAACAAAATATCTCAGATGAAGGGTGGAAAAGAGGTAACTGAGCCGTGGGGATTACGGGTTATAGGGGAATCGTGGTGGGTGTTAATAAGACCATCCGGAACTGAGCAGAAGATAAGGGCCTACGTAGAGGCATATAGCAAAGAAATGTTTGATGAACTGGTTAGAATCATAAAGGAGAGTGTTTAAAATGACTTTTACTGTAGAACCAATAATTTCCTATGAGCGTTCTTCTAATGTTTACATAATTCCAAGTGAAAGGGAAGCATTGATTGTTGATGCGGG
This sequence comes from uncultured Thermoplasmata archaeon, assembly GCA_965552035.1. Classification (GTDB taxonomy): domain Archaea; phylum Thermoplasmatota; class B47-G6; order B47-G6; family B47-G6; genus B47-G6. The sequence goes on from CBEVQP010000030.1 coordinate 8,578, forward strand.
ATTACCAGATTTTATCGCTTACAATATGGACATTATTGAAAAGGCATTATCAAAGGTATCTAGAGTTTATTTAGTGTTTACACACTGCCATTTTGACCATGTTTTTGGATATAAAGTTATTAAGAGGGCTTGTAAGCGAATAGAAACGTATGCCCATGAACTAGATGCTGATGATATTAGAAGGGCGACGTTCAAATCATTTGCGAGATTTTTTGGTAGTACTGAGGGTGTGGAGATAGATCACGAAGTTAAAGAGGGAGATATTTTAGAGTTCGGATCTGCGGTCGCTAAAGTATATCATACTCCAGGACATACGGAGGGAAGCATATCAATACTTATAGACGAATATGCGTTCGTCGGAGATTTAATCTTTTATAGGGCCTATGGTCGATATGACTTTTATAGTGGCAATTACAATGACTTATTAAACTCTATTGAAAGGTTATCGAGATTGACAATACGCAAACTGTTTCCTGGGCATGGTTCGATTGTTGGTGCTCCTAAAGAGAACTTTGAGGCAGTGTTAGAATTATTAAAAGAGGAAAAGGAACTTTAAAATAAAGACAACCTTTATTAATAAGAAAATCAACAACTCAAACATTTAATCCGACAAACTCCTAAGCCCTAACGTGCACAACCCTTCCCAACAAAATTGGTGAAAGTCTATGAAGAACTCACGAATATTTGTGTTATTATTTGAGGTTAATAGTAAGTTGTTAGGAGCTTTGGCATCCTCAATCTCAGAAGTTACTTTTGTAACAAACATAACAAAAATTCCCACATTGCCTAAACCCGTAATAGGTTTTATGAACTATCATGGGGAAATAGCCACCCTAGTAGATCTTGGAGAATTTCTCTTTAAAGAACAATCTAAGGGGAATATTGCAATACTAACAAAATATAATGGAGATCTTTTGGGGTTCCTTGTGGATACCGTTTATAAAGTTCTCCATGTTGGAAGAGATGAATTTGTAAAAACTAGTGTAAAGCTTCCGGAAGAGATCAAAAAGTATGCAACAGGGGAAATAATATACGAACAAAATGTAGTGCCTATTTTAGATTTTAGAGAGATAATTTCAGACATTTCGAAAAAGAGGGGTGCATAAAATGAGTATAGAAGGCATGTTAATGTATTATCTCTTGGATGGGGGAATATCCTTTCTAATGGGATTAGTTTTGGGTGTAGTTCTAAGAAGAGCGTTTTTATATCTCGTAGCTCTCATAATAACTATTGGTATGGCTACACTTTATTTTGAGTGGAGGAAAGTTCTAATAATATCTTTTGATACTGTTAATAGCTCGATTCAAGTAAATCCTAACCAATATTCAGCATTTTTACTGATTATATTTATTATTGGAGCGATAGTTGGATTTATAATGGCTAAAAAGAGTAAAAAGAAGGTGAAAACAGAAATAACCGAGCTTGATTAAACGAACTTTGGCCTTAGGCTAAGCCTTATAGGGAGCTGAAGGGGAACCCAGGGATATCCTTCCATGAGCCCGTCTATCTTCTTTTGAAGATCCTCTATAGTCATGTTTTCTATGTGCCCATCTCTAAATCTTACTGGAAGAATACCCGACTCTCTTTCTTTCTCTCCGTAAACAATAATCACGTTTATCCATTCACGCTCTGCTTCACGAATCTTTTTCGCAACGCTTATAGAACGGTCATCGACATCCACTCTTGCTCTCAACCTTTTTGCAATCTCTAGACAATCTTCTACAAACTCGTCTTTTACGGGTATCAAACGGACTTGGATAGGTGATAGCCAGAAAGGTATCACTGGCTTCTCCTTTTTGAGAGCCTCCTCTAGTATTGAGTAGATCCATCGCTCTATAGATCCTATTGACGAGTGGACAATAATACAACCCCTTTTGTTTCCTTCTGCGTCAATATAGTTAATACCATATCTTGCAGCGTCCACCACATCCAGCTGTACTGTTGCAAGCTGAACATTGCCTCCCGAACTATCTATTGCTTGGAACTCATTTTTAATTGCCCAATAGTGTTTCATCTTTGACAAGACTTCGATAAACGCTGGTTTTCCAGAGTCCTTTACTAGCTCTACAAGTCCATCTTTTAGACGTTCCCACCACTCCTTGGCGGCCCTAAAAACTATAGCGTATTCTATTCCAGTGGCGTCAGTAAGCTTCTTGTAATGTCTAAAAAGAACTTTGTATTCTTCCCAACCTTGCTCAACGTCAGCACAAAAGCTGTGTAAGTCTGGCATGTGGAAAGAGCGTACTCTCTTAAGTCCTGAAATTTCTCCACTTCTCTCATATCTAAAGCTTCTTGCAAATTCAAAGATTCTTATTGGAAGATGTTTATAGCTTATGGTTGCGTCTTTCATCATCTTAAAGAGGCCGAAGTCAGCAGCAAATCTCAGTACAAACTTCTTCTTCTCGTCAGGAGATCTTACAACGTAGTGTCTTTCATGAAAAGATTCTGCTTGTTCTCTTATATCAGGTTCGCTCCAATCATAGATAAGTGGTGTAACGATCTCCATGGAGTTTAGGTCTTCAAGCGCTATTTTACGAGCCCATGCTACTAAAACGTTGAAAAGAATTGTTCCCTTAGGATATATTCGCATGTGACCAGCATCACTTGCCGGCTCGTAATCTACAAGCTCTAGACGTCTCATTGCCTCGATAGATGGTGGAGCACCGCCTTTTAGTCGACCTAGCTCTTCCGATTCTATGTATTTCCTTAAAGCCGGATCTTCGATTTTTTCGAGGTCAATGTTCTCTAGATCAACCTTTTCGATCTTCCCGTCCGGATGGATTATGTAGTACTCACTTGATATTTCTGCTACAACTTCTTCTCTAGTCTTAGGCTTTGGAACAATAGTTCTTGAAAGTTCGGAAAGAGGATGGCCTTTACATTTTAATTCAAATGCTTTATACCATCCAAAGGGAGCACGACGAACTTCATACGTTCCTTCTTCCTTCAACTTTTCGAAAATCTTTATGACGATTCTTTTAGCATCATCTGGAGGTGATGGCTTATTTGTAAGGTGAACATATGGATATACTACTACGCGTGTAACGTTAACTTTTGAAGCGACGTCTTTAATATTCTCTATAGCCTCTTCAACAACTCCCTCTTCATTAGAGATGTCATCTTCTTCAACACTGATGAACACTGCAAGAGCCTCAGGGACGCGAAGGTGTTTTAACTCAGGAGTAAGATCCTCAGCCATACCTTTTACTGGCTCTTTGGCCTCGAATTCTATGTAGTCTGTGTGTATAAAGAGCAATCTCAATTCATGGCACCTCCAGAGTTGTGGACATTATTATGTTGTTTTAATTCATTG
>CBEVQP010000031.1:0-11550 GCA_965552035.1 uncultured Thermoplasmata archaeon
CACAATATTTCACCCCCCGAACAGCTATTACCTGAACTTTAATTTCTTTAGATTTCTTGAAAGATACAAATCTACTTACTCCAAATTATACTACTAAACGATAAAATTTCTTACTTTTAAAAGTCTCCAATAGTTTGCTCACAATTCCTGAGTACTGCTCATATGTGAGCCTTACTTTTGCTAGGTAGCGCTGGGTCTTATACTTATAGAGATCTTAACCCATAGGAGGTCCATTACAAACTTTGAAACGTTATTTAGTATCATGAAATGCTGTTTGCAAAACTTTGCTCTACGTGCTATGTGATGGGATTCATAAAAGTGCCAACAAACTTATCTACTTCTTTCCGAAGAAAACACATCCATAACACTCAGAGAAGTCATTTCCTCTTGAAGACTCTGATATAGCTTGTAGTAGTGTCCTTTTTTCGCCATGAGCTCTTCATGCGTCCCTTCTTCTACAACCCTGCCGTCCTCTAGCACTATGATTCTATCGCATTCCCTTGCAACGTTAAGCCTATGTGCTATAATTATTCCCGTTCTCCCAGCCATAAGCTTCTTAATGGCGTTTCTTATCATGGCCTCAGTAGCGGAGTCTACGCTCGAAAGTGCCTCGTCAAGGATCACGATTCTGGGATTTTTAAGCATAACCCTCGCAATTGCTATGAGTTGCTTCTCTCCTGTCGATAACTTCTTTCCCGCCTCCCCCGCATCGGTGTAATATCCGTTCGGGAGCCTCTCTATAAACTTATGGATTCCAAGAACTTTACATATTTCAATAATTTCCTCATCAGACGCGTCAAGCCTGCCCAGCCTTATGTTGTCCAATATAGTTCCTGAAAATAGGTATGTTTCCTGCGGAACATATCCTACAATCCTCCTTAGATCTTTAATTCTGAGGTTCTTGATGTTAACTCCGTCTATCAACACCTCTCCGTAGTTGGGATCGTAAAACCTCATGATAAGATTTGCAAGCGTGGTTTTACCTGCCCCAGTACGGCCCACGAGAGCAACGGTTTCTCCGGGACTTATTATAAGATTTATGTCCTTAAGCACGGGATTTCCAGGCACATAGCTGAACGTTACATTTCTGAGAGCAACTTCTCCTCTAAGATCTTTTATTTCTATGGGCTTTTCAGGATCCTTTATAGCCTCCTCAGCATCTATTATTCCGTATATTCTTTCTGCAGCTGCAATAGCGGCTTGTAATGAGTCATACATGCCTATAAATTGCATTATGGGTCTTGTCATTCTGTTTACGTACTGTATAAAGGCTATAATAAGGCCTATGCTAGCCGCTCCTTGGATTACGAGCACACCACCGTATATCAGCACTAAGACCGTTGATAATGCAACAGTAAGATCCATAGAAGGCCAAAACATACCCATGAGCTTTGCAACGTAAATATAAGCCTTTAGAGTATCTCTTGATGTGTTCTCAAAGTTCCTGATTATATCTCGCTCCCTATTAAACGCCTTTACCACAGAAATCCCTGCGATACCCTCCTCTACAGTTGCCGTTGCGTCAGCTATTTTAAGTCTCGTATTTCTATATGCATCTCTTAACTTTTTGCCAAAGACCTTCGCTATTATTATTAACAGCGGAACATTTACGAGCGCGACAAACGTCAGTTTGGGGCTGAGATAAACCATCATGGCTATTATTCCTATTAGAGATAGCATCTCTCCCATTACAGAGAAGACGCCAGAGACCAGAACTTCATTTAACGTTGAGGTATCGTTTATGGTTATCGAGATGAGATCTCCAATCCTTCTATCCGTAAAGAACCCTACATGAAGTGTCTGAAGCTTAGAGAAAACTCTATTTCTTAGATCCCTTAAAAACCTTTGACCTACGGTCTGTATGCTGTAGCTTCTTGTCATTTGAGAGGCCCACTGGCCTACAAGCAGTGCAAGATATATGAGGACTACGTATAGGAGACCGCTGATATCTCTCGCAAGAATATGCTCATCTACAATCCTCTTAAGCATATAGGGCGCGAGGACACTCGTTACAGTATACGCTATTATCGAGAGAATAACAACTATAATCACGGCCTTATACGAGACGATATCCTTTCCGAGTCTCTTTATCACCGAGATCGTGTTAATCTTGGAGTTTTCGGTCATATGAACCCTCCCCAGACTCTGCCATTGCGGTCATATAGAGCCTATAATACAGACCTCTCTTTGCCATAAGCTCCTCATGGGTACCCTCTTCTACAACCCTGCCGTCCTCTAGCACTATGATTCTGTCTGCAAGCGATACGAGCGACATCCTCTGGCTTATCATTATGGCAGTCCTGCCCTTTAGAACATTCTTTAGATCTTCTACGAGCTCTTTTTCTGTGTTCGCGTCCAAATTAGATACGGGATCGTCGAGAAGCAATATTTCGGGATCTTTCAGAATAGCCCTTGCTATGTCTATTCTCTGCCTTTGTCCCCCACTAAGCGTTATTCCCCGCTCTCCCACCACCGTGTCATACCCCTCTGGGAGCGAGCTTATGAAGTCATGGATCTTTGCAATGGTAGCTGCCTTAATAACGTCCTCCATAGGAGCTTTGGGATTTCCAAAAAGTATGTTCTCTTTTATCGTTCCGCTAAATATGAAGGGCTCTTGATGCACGACCCCAATATGTCTTCTGAGAGACTCCAAGGTGACCTCTGAGACGTCATAGCCGTCTATAAGTATCCTACCCTTATCCGGCTCATAGAACCTTAGCAAGAGCTTTAATATCGTTGATTTCCCCGAGCCGGGAGGTCCCGTGATCAGAACCTTTTCTCCGGGGGAGATCCTAAACGAAACGCCTTTTAACACGGGCTTGCCCTCAACATATGAGAAGTGGACATCCTCGAAGACTATTTCTCCCCTCACACTTTTCAGTTCAACAGCGTTTGGCCTGTCTTTTATTCTGGGAGGCTGATCTATTATTTCGAAGACCCTGCTGGCCGCGGCAAGACCCCTCTGAAGGGAGCTTATGATAAATCCGAGGGCCCTCATAGGCCACATAAGAAGCATCATGTATGAAATGAACGCCGTGAGCTCTCCTATGCTTAGAGTTCCTGCTATTACAGCGCTCCCCCCAAAGTATACTATCGCTGCCAAGGAGCTTCCTAGGACGAGCTGGCTTAGGTTACCGTATATTGCCCTTACCTTTGCCGCGTTGAGGTTTAGCCTCAGAAACCTTTCATTCTCGTTTGAAAACTTCTCTATTTCGTGGTCCTCTATTGCAAGCGCCCTTACAGTCTTGAAACCGTTTAAGTTATCCGTAACTACGGACGTGAGGACTCCTAGCTGATGCCTTATCTCGTCGTATATGGGCCTTATTATTAGCACGTACCTGGCATTTACCAAGGCCATGACTGCCATAGAAACAAGCGCGACGTAGAAGAGCCTAGGACTCATAGTGAACATATAATAGAGCGAGAGCATAGCGGTAAACATCACATTAAATATGTTCCTTACCTGCCACGAGACGGTCCTTCCTATCCTATCGGTGTCGTTTATTATCCTCGACACCAATTGGCCTCGGAACATGTTATCGAAAAAGTCCATGGACTGTGCGTATATGGCCTGAAACGCCTCGACCCTTATGTCATGGCTGACGCTTTGAGAAAGGAGTTCGCTGAGGTATCTGACGAGAAACCAAAGTATGCCTGAGAGAGCGACAACGAGGAGATACATGAGGGCGTACTTAAGGGTGTTTTGAAAGTCGCCTCGAGCAATACCGAGATCTATGGTCTTGCTTATGATGATGGGCATTATGCTCATCGCGTTTGCGTAAAGGATCACACACAATGTTGAGGCTACAAGAACAGGCCATCTTTTGAGCAAGTACTTTAATAGTCTCCTTAACACCCCTTTCTTAGCAGATCTCCTCTCATATTTCTCCTCTTTCACCGCGCTGCCTCCGAAAACTAAGCGAAAGATAATGAAACCTGTTTTAAATAGAACATACTAGACATATCAAGGGGTCAATATAAAGTTTTATCATTTAATACGTCATTGTTGAGAAAACTTCGTCTTCTAAGAGGGGAAGAATCCAACTTAACCTCTTTTAAGGTAGCCAAAGAACGGAACTTGTTGTAGGAATAGCGGGCTCTCTACAAGACGTGTTGACTACGCGTCTGGATCAGAGCTCTCCAGAAAGAATTCTGGAGTATCCTAAGTCTAGTCTCAAGCCTTTTATCTCTTCCTTTGCATATGTTGCAAGCTCTTCAGGGGTGCCCTCAAAGAGTTTTAGGCCGTTTTGTATGACATAGATCCTGTCCACACGTTCGGCAACCGTATTAAAAATAAAGGGGTTGTGGGTAGAAACAAGGGTTCCAAGACCCTCCTCCTTCCTCTCCATGATAATGTCTACTATGACCCTTCTAGATTTCTCGTCAAGGCTTACGAATGGCTCATCAAGGACAACCATTTTTGGGTGGCCCAAAAGCGCTGCTATTAATAGAGCCTTTTTCTGCATCCCCGCGCTTAGCTCAAAACCTCTCATGTCTAGGAAGTCTACCTCAAGCCTCTTGCAGAGCTCCCTAAGATATCCTTCATCTTCATCTACTATCTCCAGCACATCTCCAAGAAATTCACCCACAGTTCTCATATAAGGAACCCTAGACCCGTCGGAAAGAACGGAAAGCTTTCCAAGGAACCTTCTTCGGTGTTTCCAGGGGTCTAGGTTAAAGACACTAATTTTCCCAGAAGTAGCCTTTCTGAGACCCCCGACGATGTCTATAAATGTGCTTTTTCCTGAGCCATTAGGGCCCAGAAGCAAGCACACCTCGTTACTCTGCATTACGAAGTCGAAGTCCTTTAACGCGACAACATGGCCATATACTTTACTTAGCCTTTTTGCCTCTATCACGGAGTACCACCACTCCATATATGCTACCAACCAAGGCCGTCAGCCCAAATAAAAACAACGTTTCGCTCACTATTTTCTTGTACGTGTTGGATGCAGAGATGTCCTCTATTTCGGAGAGGTATTGAATTGAGACGTGGGCCTCGGGCATTTCTGTCCCGTTTACATACGCAGTAAAAAAGTAAAAACCGGAATAATTCAAGTTGACATAGTGTTCAGGTCTAACCCCATTAATAATTGCTCGATACACAACGTTCCCTTCAAAGTCTATAAACACGACGTTTACATCTACGGTAGGATCATTTGATGAGAGTATCACCTTTATGGGAACGTCCCAAAGATAAAGGACCGTTCCGCGGACACGGTCTTGCGTCATGACCTTTATTCCCGGAGGCATCGTCCTGGGAGGCTGAAGGTTCCGAAAGCCGAGGGAGCATCCCAACCAAGTAGTGCTTACCCCCAGCAACACGAAAAAGGTGATTGCCAACAGCTTCCTATAAACCGCCCTCATTTTATGATATCACCCCTCACTCTGAAGTAAAGGAGTCCCACTACCATGATCAGTATTGAAAAGAGCAGTATTCCGAGAACCTGTTCTATATACCTTATTGAAACGACGTAGTTTCCGATAAAGACCACGTAGCCTAAGGAAAATATTAGGGAAAACGAGAACCTCCTCACTCCCATCGAAATCCCAAGAGCGGCGATATACGCTGAGATAAGCAACAAAATTATTCTCAGCAGACAGCTTCTTATCAAATCGATGCTCAGTAGCGTTTTAAGCATCATGATCATGCTATATCCGTTTACTATAGGTAGGGAAACAAGAAGAGAAAAAATAGACGAGATGAGGACAACCAAAAATGGAACTAGCGTTGAGAGGACTATCCAAAGATCCTTTGGGACCATATGGATAAAATACGATCTCAAAATACCCTTCTCCATTTGATAAGACACAATATACGTGACGAGAATTGAAATAATTATTCCAGTAGTTATAAAAAAGTCTTTCGTAAGCCTCACAAATATGGCAAAGTAGAGGCCTTTTATAGTATTCCTCAACGACACGACGGAGTACTCAAGAGATCCTGTATGAAACGATAAGCTATAGAGGCCTGTGTTGTTTAGAGTGATTATGGGAATCGACAATAGCGCTACGTAAGTGACAATAAGTATTGCAGGATCATATGCGCGGAATGTTTTCTTTAATATTTTCATAACCTCCTCACCCACATGACTCCCACCAAAAACACAACCCCAGAAGACGCGTATAAGATACATGAAGCAATGAAAAGATCTTGGATTATGGCCGTAGATGCCTGGTTCTCTACTACTGTAACGTTCTTGCTGAATTGTTCGAGAACCTCGTACAGATTTGTTTCCCAGAGAACTAGATATGTGTTTATGTTTAAGTGCAGAAGCCTTATCAGGAGGGAAGAGGGTGTACAAGTCAGCGTGAGTCCTGTAGTTCTATCCACCACGACACCGGGTAAGAGAGCGAAGTGAGCCCCATAAGTTATAGAGGACTCGAAGAATTTCATGCCCTGATAGCCGGCGGCGTAAGCCACTACAGGAAACTCGTCCTCCAGCTTGCAATAAATGGTGGGGAGAAGACTCCTGTTGACACGATGACTTTCGATGAACCCAGTAAGATTCTCGACCTTTGATATAAGCCATTCCGATGCTCCTAGACTCTCAAGGGTTCTGATATAACCTTCCATATATTCTTCATCGAACAGTATGCTTCTATTTAAATAAAATACCTCTGGAGGGGATTCTCCGTAGGTAATGCTCCAAGATGTGCAGTTCTCTAGCGCGTCCTTTACCCAGAGATAAGGGGATTCGGAAGGTACGAAGAGCCTGGGGAAGAACAGGAACCAATATCCAAGGAAAGACCCGTTTTCGGAATACACAGCATTTGTCAAAAAATCGATTTTTAGCAGATACTCCAGAGAATCATTTACGATAAGATACTCTCGCAGGGGAGTAGGGGGTATGTCTTGGGGCAGTTTGTACACCCTCAAGTAGATTTTATAGGCATAGTTTAACGATACCCAGATATATTCTTCATCGTATTTTTCAATTCTCCAAGTGACCCACGAGTCTATTTCGGGAAAGATCCCTAAATGGTCTGCAAATGCTAAGCCCTCCTTTTCTAATATATCCTCGGCAGCATCTATGAGAATTTTTGAGAGGTTATCAAAGGTTAGGTTATATCTTTCTATAAACCATCTCGTGGAGCCGTCTTCGACTATTTTTGGTAGGTATAAACGATCCTCAGTGACCCTATATTTCGCGTAGACGCCGGGAATTGTATAAATAACGAACGGCTTCTCAAAAGTGGTATTGGGAGGAGTCTGCCCACAAACGGTGGAGAATGACGTAAAAGAAATTAATATAATCAAAAAAATGAATGGGATAAAAATCCTGAGTTTTCTACCCATTTTAGGCACCATTTTAGCTAATACTTTCAGGGGCTGTGATAATTGCCATGACCCCATATTCGTCCTCATAAATTGTTGTATCATCTTGTATGACCTGGACATTGTAGACTTTCGTATATGCCTTACCAAATCCCGTTTCACCAATGCCCGGATCTTCATAGTATTCGTAGTTTACTACATATTTGTTGTACATCATAGTGGCCCATCCGTAGTGGTAGCAATCGTAGATATACGGAGAGGGTGGTTGCGTCTGTACGTATCCCTCCACTCCGGCGTATTCTATAAGCACGTCGTCCTTAACATCAACGTCTTTTGAGGAGAAGTCTTCTCTCTTTTCTAGCGTTGCTTGGGGAGAGATTTCCGTGGCAATAACAGTAGTTGCCAGCAAACCTATCAAAATACTACAGAGCACTATATTAAATAGTGCTAACTTCCTACCAGCCCCCATATTCATCCCCTATTTTTTTTGTAAATTTAGTATTTATATTTTTCCAACTCAACAGGGTTCTGTGTGGCATATAAAACGAAATAAGCGTTGGAACAGGCCAATAAGGCCCTTAATAAAAAGATCTTTTAGGAATGTTACGCGATGTGTTGGTCAAACCTTATATAACACGATTATTTTTACTAATTTCATGACCCTCGAAAACGTAGTTGAAACAATAAGAAAAGAGGTCAGTGAAAAGACGAAGGTACCGATATATGACGCGGATATCAAGCGAATTCTATCAGCACTACAGATTACAGGAGATTTTTGGGAGATAATATTTTATTCTGAGGTTACAGTTCCCGCGGCTTCTGAAATAATAAAAGAGCTGAAGAAAAGCGGATATGTTGATTTTGAAGGGGATAGTATAACCCTTACTGATAAAGGAAAAGAACTCGTAAAAGAATTGGAGATACCAAAGCCATATTATAAGAAGTGCCCTTACTGCCAAGGTAGAGGAATCTCTTTAGAGGACTTCAGGGAGGTTTTAGAGGAGTTCAAGAAGATCGCCGAAAACAGACCTGAAGCCATCCAGCAGTACGATCAGGGATATGTTCTCCCAGAGGTTACGGTTTCTCGTATAGCGCTTATGGCAAATAAGATGGACATACAGAACAAGAGAGTTCTCGTAATAGGCGACGACGACCTTACCTCCATTGCTGCGGGCCTTAGCGGACTTCCAAAGGAGGTCGTAGTACTGGAAATAGACGACAGGCTTGTGAACTTTATAAACAAGGTCGCAGAGGAACGCGGCCTCAACGTCTATGCAGAAAAATACGACATAAGAGATCCACTTCCGGAGAAACACTACGCGAAGTTTGATACTTTCATAACGGATCCTTCTGAGACGAAAGAGGCCCTAAGATTGTTTATCTCTAGAGGAATAAGTGGATTGCGTGGCCCAAGGTGTGCAGGCTATTTCGGGATAACGAGGGCCGAGGCCTCTTTGGAGAAATGGTATTATTTGCAAAAGATGTTGCTTGAAATGAGGGTAGTGATCACGGACATGATTCATAACTTTAACGTCTATGTAAATTGGGGATACGCAGAGAATACAAGAGCTATGCAGGTTGCACCCGTAAAGAGCATTCCAAAACGCGAATGGTACACGTCTACAATATATAGGATAGAAACGCTCGAAGGTTTCGTTAGGTATAACGAACCAGCCAGAGAAGACATATACACTGATGAAGAGAGCTCGACTGTCTGAAATAGGCCAAAATAGACCTTCTTTTACCCACTCTTTTTCCAATCAACTTGAGTAAGATTAATATATACGTGTTTTATCATAGTAATCATGTCCATATTATGTCTTACTTTATAATTATTAAATAAATTAAAATATACTGGAGGTGACCACGCCATGAACGCTCTTGGCAGACACATGATAGTCGAACTTTACAAGTGCAACGGACAAAAGTTAAATGATCTAAAGATCATTACAAAGATGCTTAAAGAGGCAACGGAGGCAGCAAACGCTACTTTACTAAGCATTCAGGTTCATCCTCTCACTCCCCAAGGCGTTAGTGGTGTTGTTGTATTAGCAGAGTCACACATCTCAATTCACACGTGGCCCGAGTTGGGATATGCATCTTTAGATATATACACGTGCGGGGATCACACAGAACCTGAGAAGGCCCTAGAAGTAATAAAAGAGTACCTAGAGCCCAAGAACATCAATATTGTGGAGCTAAAAAGAGGTGTGCTTGTTGACCAATAGCTCCGAAGATGGTGATTGGGCCTGCGAAAAACAAACAGATCATATGAAATTCTGCCTCAAATACTCAAAAGAAATAGTAAGAAAAAGGAGCAAATTCCAGGAAATATTGTTAGTAGAAACATATGAATATGGGAAAGTCTTGTTTTTGGATGGACTTCTTCAGACTACGGAGAGAGATGAAGCATATTATCACGAGCTCCTTGTTCATGTGCCTTTATTCTCGTTGAAAGATCCAAAAGAAGTTCTTATTATTGGTGGCGGAGATGGGGGAAGTCTTAGAGAAGCGCTAAAACATGGTGTGCACGTAGACATTGTTGAAATCGACGAAGAAGTCGTTAATATTTCAAAAGAACATCTATTCTTTCCAAAAGATGGGAATTACACGCTTATTATTGATGATGGGTATAGATACCTAAAAAACACCTCTAAAAAGTATGACGCAATAATTATAGACGGATCTGATCCGATTGGCCCTGCAGGGGCTTTGTTTAGAGAAGACTTTTTCCGTCTACTAAAGAATCATATAAAAGAAGACGGCGTGGTATGTCTTCAGGCCGGAAGTCCCATAATCTCTGAGAGGCATAACTACTTTTTTAAAACTTGGAGAGAACTGAAGAAGATTTTTGAAATTGTGAAAGCATACGTTTATTTTGTCCCAACGTACCCCACAGGAATGTGGGGCTACGTAGTGGCATCCCAAAAAGTAGATCCAGAGATTCCTAAAAGATTCCCAAATGAAAACTTTAATTTGAAAGTATACACCCCAGAACTACATACTGCTGTTTTTAGACTCCCTAAACATATAAAAGAAAGATTAAAGTGAGCGAAATCACGTTGGGATATCTAGACCTAGTTTTTCTGTGAGCTCTTTGTACCTGTTTCTTATAGTCACTTCCGTAACGTCGGCTACCTGTGCCACTTCTTTTTGAGTCTTTCTATTACCAGTAAGAATAGACGCTATGTAAATTGCTGCAGCGGCCATTCCCTGGGGACCCCTTCCAGAAGTGAGCCCAGATTCTCTAGCTTTTCTGAGGATTTCTTTAGCCTTTTCAGCAGTTTCTCTTCCTAGGCCTAACATCTGGCAGAACCTATCAACGTATTCCTCCGGAAGTGGTGGTCCAGTCTTAAGTTCTGGCATGTATCTCGCAAGGAACTTGTATGTACGGCTAATATCCTTCTTAGAAGCGCCTGCCACCCTGGATATCTCCTGAAGAGTTCTTAAGTGTTTTAAGAGACGACAGGCCGCATATACTGTTGCTCCTGCAACAGTACTTATGCTTCTTCCTCTCACCAAATTCTTCTTTGTAGCTTCTCTGTATATTCTTGCAGTGGCCTCTCTTACTTCTTTGGGCAGTGCAAGGTTAGAGCATATCCTATCGATTTCTCCCAAACCCATTTGTAAGTTTCTATCGGCGGCACCAGTAGTCTGAAGCCTCTTGGACCATTTTCTGAGACGCGCAACCTCAGAAGGATTTACCATACCACCTTCTCTATCAGTTGTTGCAATATCCGAAGAAAGGCCTAGATCATGAACCATATTCTTAAGAGGAGCTCCAGTCCTTGATCTTTCTAAGCTTTGCTCGTAGTCGAATGCTCTCCAGTCAGGGCCTGGATGAATCATGTCCTCCTCAATTACATAACCACAATCAAGACAGTACATAGTACCATGAACGTCATCAATAACAATGTTGCTACTTCCACAATTTGGACACGTCTTTATTTCTTCCTGATAAATGTTTTCCTCCCCCTCGTTTTCCATACGAAACACCCTCTTTGGCACACCTCCGAGATCATACCACCTGTGCGGATACCACATCTAACTTTAAGAGGTTAGGTAGAACATTTTTTGAGAGCAAAATATATAAGTGTTACCGATACCAAATAGTTTATGTGGAGAGTAATATTTAAATGTTTTCCTATGCTCTCATAAACTTATTTAACTTGAACTCTGTTGTTTTATGGGACACTAAAATTCAAGGAGAGATTAAATTATGAGTAGAAGATGGATATTAAGGAAAAAGAAAGATCCATATTATAGACTTG
>CBEVQP010000032.1:0-11499 GCA_965552035.1 uncultured Thermoplasmata archaeon
TCTTAGAGATTTATGAACTCTTGGAAGATCCCAACGTGGATGGAAGCGCAGTAGCAGAATTTTTCAAGTCTAGAGGAGCACAGGACGTCTCTATAAAGAGATTAGAAGGTCTTCACGGATATACCGACATAATAAAAATTAGGATAAAAGGTAAAAACGGAAAATCAAACGGTGGTTCGGCACCTACGTTGGGGATAATAGGAATGCTCGGTGGAATAGCCACTATTCCTAGATTTCGTGGGTTGGTTTCCGATGCTGATGGAGCTATTACTGCACTGGCTGTAGCCCTTAAACTTATTAAGATGGAAAAAATAGGCGAAGTTGTAGAGGGAGACGTAATAGTAAGCACACACATTTGTCCTAGAGCCCCTACAATTCCTCATGATCCTGTACCTTTTGTAGGATCGCCTATTGAAGTTCCAAAACTTGTGAAAGAGCTTGTAGACGAGGAGATGGATGCAATACTCTCTATAGATACTACGCGAGGAAATCGAGTAATAAACGTAAAAGGGTTTGCCATAACTCCAACTGTTAAGGAAGGCTGGATTTTGAGAGTTAGCGAGGATTTGCTTACCATTATGGAACATGTTACAGGTAGGCGACCTGCGGTAGTGCCCATTACGATGCAAGATATTACCCCTTATGGAAACGGAGTTTATCATCTCAATGCAATAATGCAACCGGCTACTGTGACCAGTGCTCCAGTAGTGGGTGTAGCAATAACCTCTGAGGTTTCAGTTCCTGGATCAGCTACTGGAGTAAATGATCTAGTAAGTATGGAAGAAGCTGCAAGATTTTGTTTGGAGGTAGCAAAATATTTTGGCGAAGGACGAATAGAATTTTACAATAAAGGAGACTTTGAGCGTTTGGTAGAGCTATATGGCAGCATGAAGAGACTTCAGAGATTAGAGTAATAATGCTTGGTGCCCTTAATGAGAATCCTCTTTTCGATACCGGTAACTCCCCCAGCAAAGACGTATGGTGCTGAAAGACATCATTTAACACTTATAAAGGCGATAAAGAGACTCTTTGGAGATGATATATTCATTTTCTCTTATAATGCTGAGACCATAGAAGATATCTGGAGGTCTCTACTAAGGGGGGGCATGAAGACAGAGGAATCTCCTTATGGGACAGTATATAAATTTCCAGTAGCAAATGTTGACAACATATTATTAAATCCACTTTCTGCTATTGCACATAAGGTTATGTTCATAGCATCTCACACAAGAGGATTTCCAGATAATTTACTAAGAGCACTCACAATTCTCTCCGATTTTTACCTGCTAAGAGCAGGATATACTTATTCAAGTCTTATAAGAGAGTATTTAGAGAAAATCCAACCGGAAATCGTTCATGTATATGGTATCCATCTTTTTTGGCTTCCATACATACTCTCAAGACTTGTACTAAGAAACGGTTCTGCTAGACTCATTTTGTGGACAATTTATCATTATTTTGTGAGATACGAGAGATATCTGTTTGAGAGGCCCAAAATAAAAAACATACTTAGTGGAGCGGATGCCATAATAACATCAACACACTACGAGAAATCTGTTATTGGAAGATATATCGGCGGGAATAAAAACGAAATCCATGTTATACCTGTTCCAGTAGATTTAGAATCCTTCTTGAATCCGCCAAAAGAATATTGTGATAAGTTACGGGAGAAGCTAGGAAATCCTGATCATATAATTCTCACAATGACACTAAATGAGGACAAGGGATCATTAAACGTTCTGAGAGCTCTCATAGATCTTAGGGAGAGATATAATGTTGTTTTTGTTTCTTTTGGAAGAAGTAGACTTGAAGATTTAAACAAGTTTAATAAGCTAAAAAATAAGCTGCCAAATAATGTAAAGGCCTTCTATTTTGGTTATGTTAAGGAGGAAACAAAAGCCTTGCTTTATACTATTGCAGACGTCTTTGCTATGCCATCTATTGCTGATTCCTTTGGGATGGCATATGCTGAGGCATGGTACTATAATACGCCCGTAATAGCGGATGACAATCCAGTCATGAGAGAAGTTATAGGAAGTAGTAGAGGATTACTTGTAAGAAGAAATAATATCGAAGAAATAAAGACAGCGATAAGAACTCTTGTTGAAGATAAGACTTTAGCAAGAAAACTTGCTGAAAATGGTAAGAGATACTTATACAATGAATTAGACTCCTTAAAAGTTGCTGCGAAAGTTAGGAAGTTGTACGAAGATGTTAGTATAAAAGAATAAAAAGAAGGAAAAAGAATATAGCGAATAAAAGGAGGCGATTTTTATGAAGGCGGAGATTATACATAGGCCTGCATTCTCCGAGCTTAGGGTGGAACTCTCCCCCGGTGAAGAGATAACTGCCGAAGCAGGGTCTCTAGTATACATGTCTCCCGAAGTTAAAGTGAGAACCACGACTGGCGGAGGACTTTTGAAAGGTCTTATGAGGAAGGTTTTAGCAGGAGAAAGTGTCTTTGTAAATACCTATTATGTGGAGAACGAGTCTGGATATATAGTTTTGGCACCAGGGACTCCCGGAGACATTGTTGAAGTGGATGTAAGCGAATCTCTCTATGTTTCAGATACATGCTATCTCGCTAGTACAGGTCTCCAGCTTGGTGTGAGATTTACTGGCTTTAAAGGAGTCTTCACGCCAGGAGGCATGTTTTGGTTCGAACTTTCTGGTAAGGGAAAAGCGTGGATATCAGCCTATGGTGGCATTGACATTATAGAACTAAAACCTGGAGAGAGAATTCTTGTTGACAATGTGCATTTAGCAGCGTTTGATGGTCATATGAACTTTACACTTAGAAAGTTTGGCGGACTTAAATCATTCCTCTTTGGTGGCGAGTACGTCCTCACAGAATTTGTTGGCCCAGGTAAAATATATATTCAATCAAGAAATCTTCCCGTGTTTGCGAATGTTTTGTATAGGTTTATGCCACACGATTGAGTTGCGCAGAAGCTAGCTCCTATTTTTCTTTTTATTTGAAAAGTACATCCTCCAAAGAAAGAGTGTGTTTAAGGTCAAACCTAAGGCTCCCCAAAACATGGGGAGCGTTGGGAGAATATCAAATAGAAATCCTCCAATCGTGGGTGTGGGAACTGAAGCTATAGATCTATAAAAGTTCGCTCTGGCATATGTTCTACCTAACTCAGAGGGGTTAGGGGCTATATAAGACACCGCAACATTAAAACTTGGATTCCAGAAGGCTATTGAAATTCCTACAAGAGATGTTCCTATAGAGACTGTAATTACATCTTTTGCAAATATCAAAGAGATTACTGCGAGTATTCCTGATACTTCTGATGCGAGAATAACAGGTTTCCAGCCATATTTATCAACAAGACCTCCTGCGGGGATTATAAATAGGGCGGATGCCAACCCCCTGAACGTGTTTACTAGTCCTATTATGTCCTCTGTGAATCCAAGGTATGCTTTTAAATATGAGTTAAATATCGGCATCCAGAACCTCCAAGAGGCCCTGTCTATTGACAAAAATATCTGAAAACCTATTTCTTCCCTTGTTGGTTTTAGTCCATTAATGAATTCTCTTATAGAGAAGTGTTCAACACTTCTCTTCTCTTCTACTTCGATATAGATTATTATTGCTGCTGAAAAAATAAGGGCTGAAGATATCAAGAAAATGGGTTGGTATCCATAATATCTAATTAAGAGTCCGGAGAGATATGGAGATAACGTACGAGCAATTTGAAAAGGTATTGATATGGTTGCAAACGCTATTCCTATGGTGTCCTTCTCTACAGAATCAGCGACTGTGGCACCTCTTGCAGGAGTCCATGCGTACATGGAGGCGTTCAGTAGCAAGTATGCACAAAACACACCCCAATAACCTTTTATGACAAGTGGAGCTATAGGAGAGAAGCCTCTCAACAGTGTTGAGAGAATCATCATCCTCTTTCTTCCGATTACGTCTGTGGATAGTCCAAATAAAGGCAGCAAGAGAACTCCTATACCTGTAGTTATCGTCGATATGACCCCTATTTGGGAAAGAGAAAGTCCTACGGAAACGGCATAAACAGACAAGAACGTCATCATTATAGTAGATCCGAGTCCTCGGAGTGTGGAGACCAACGTAAGTGACGTCACAATTCGTTGGGGCATAGCGGATGCCTCGCAAAAATCTTGGAGTAACGAAAATCATTCTAAATAGAATACACGGCTTATATTAATTTTAGGTGATTTTACTCCTAGAGTACGTAATAGTACTACTAAATTAAATAAAAGAAAAAGCGAAGCTTCAGGAGAACATTAGTCTAGTTTTATAATGACCTCCACGGGATAGTGATCGGAGACGTTGGTCTCGATGACCCTTGTTGAAACTACGTTCAAGCTCGAACCTTTTAGTAAAAACACATAGTCTATGCTATGGGTCTCTGAACCCCATTTCCATGTTATTTGAGGTCTTTCTGGGAATGAGTCCACGTAATGTTGTAGAATTACTTGTATCGTGCTTTCAGATACCTCTGCGTTAAAGTCTCCTGCTAGAATAACGGCCTTTGGATCAGCGAGGGTATAATTAAGGAGTTCTTTTGCTTGTATATAGCGCTCATCTGGGGATAGACCCAGGTGTACACACGCTATTGTTAGACGCGCTTCGCCCATCGAAACTTGTGCTATAAGTAAGGGTCTTGTTTGACCTTTACTCCAGAGATTGGCATCATTTAGATACTCTACAGGATACTTTGCAAAAATGGCTACACCATAAGTTTCCTCAATTGCTGGTTTAAATTCATATGCCATACCAGTGAATGCTGAGATCATTACTGGAACATCTTGATAAGCACTTTCTATAGATCCGCCCATAACCTCCTGCATTGCTATGATGTCGGGTTTTTCATTTTTGAGAAGTTTTATAAGTTCGTAGCCGTTAAACGCACCATCAGGAGTAAATCCAAAGTGTACATTGTAGCTCCATATTTTAATTTCTTCTTTTGGCTCTCCATAAGTTGGAGATAAGTTATACAGGGAAACAGCGAATAGGGAGGCGATTAATATTGGGACGATGAATGCGATAAAATCTTTCTTTAGGTTGATTGTAAAAGAGAGTTTTTCTTTTGAAAAGACACTGGTGGTTATGTATACGAGTACGCTGATGAATATTATATACTCCAGGTTGTCTTCTAGGACTCCCATGCCTAGGTCTCTCCCATAATAACACATGACTGCTAGGGTAGATATTACTATAAAGAACACTGCACCTAATATAGAACCAAGCCTCGAACCCTCGAATGGTTGGTATGTTTGAAGTCCTACGAGGAATATAAGGAGCATAAGCAGGCCTATGATTTCTACGAAACCACCGACAAATACTGTAAGCGATGTGATTAGCAACATCGCAATAAAGATCTTCTTTTCCTTTATGTAATTCGATAATAGAAGTGCTCCTGCAATAACAGCAACCAAACAAATGGACATAATGAGATATTCTCTTAGATAGTAGACTCTGAAACCAGAGTATCTTAATATGGCGTTGGGATATACCAACCCAAGTTCTAGAATTGTAGCAAACGCATAGAGTGCGAAACTAGGTTTCTTCATTTTACCCTCGCTCGTGAATAAGAACACAGAGGCTATTATCAGGATTGCCGCCAATATTATTTTCGTATGAAGGAAATCGAAAGGCTCTCCTCCAGCTGCTAGAACCCGTAATGAGATATCGAGGGCGAAACCCGCAGCTACGTATGGATAATACTCTTTGAGCTCGCTAAGCAATGAGAGGCTTATAATCAATACGAAAGCAGCAATTAAGTGCAAATATCGAGCGTTATCTATAACAGAGAACAATATTGTATAAGCTGCAATGAATACTGCTGCAAGCCTTTTGTCGAACTTATCTACTATCGCAGCAGCAACTATTGCAAGAATTATGCCAAAAATCGATGGAAATATGACACCATAGAAGAATAATATCTCTGTTGCTGAGACAGCACCAGCGACGAAGATTCTTGATGACGACAGCAGCAATACACCCGTAGCCATAGCTATGTATTTTTTCTTATCATACATTGAGCTCACCTTAATCGCTGACTAATTGTACCTGATTGTGATTCAAAATATTTGAGTTTTTCCAGTTTTCATTTGCAGCAGACATCCTCATTCTCTAGGACTCAAGACATCAAAAGAGAAATACTATGATTTCTGGCAAATCCAAAATTTAAACTCTAAAATGAAACTCCTTTGGCAACTCTATTAAGAATACTCAAAAGCAAAGTTGATGTTTTAAGTTCCTAGGAGCATACTAAAGAGTAATTACTTGTACTCAAATGATATCTAGTAAGCAATAAACTGTCGAGAAGTCTTAGGGGTAGTATATGGTGTCCAAGGTTGTCGCAGAGAATCTTCGGAAGATATATCCAAACGGTACGGAGGCAGTAAAGGGAATATCGTTTGAGCTAGACGATGGAGTATACGCGTTTATGGGGCCTAATGGCAGTGGGAAAACAACAACTCTCTCTATGCTAGCGGGAAGTCTAAAGCCAACAGAGGGTAGGGTCATAATTTGCGGCTATAACATGTGGGGCAGCGATTGGCTATTAGCACGAAAAAAGATAGGATTTGCTCCTCAAGATATGCCTTTTAGAAAGATACTTACGGGATTTGAGAACATCGTTTGGTATGGGTTGCTGAAAGGTCTAAGTTATTCTGAGGCAAAAAAGAGGGCCAAAACTCTATTGGAGGAGTTAGGCTTATGGGAACACAGAAAGAAACAAGTATCAATGTATAGCGGCGGTATGAGAAGAAGGTTAATCATTGCAGCAGCCTTAATAAGCGATCCTGAAGTGTTAATCCTTGACGAACCATCAAGCGGCTTAGATCCGGCTGCGAGAGAGGAGTTCTGGGGAATATTAAGAAGAACTATTAGAGATGGGAGGACTGTAATATATTCCACCCATATTGCATCAGAGGCCGAAAAACATAGTGATGAGGTTTATATTTTTAATGAGGGACAAATAATAGCTAAAGGAACAGCACAGGAGTTAATAGAAAAGTACGCTCCAAAAACAAAAATTCTTGTGGAAGTTCCACCAGGATATAAACCAATAAAGGTTGACGATCTTGAGCCGGAATATTATGGGAATAACGTATATGCTTATGTATTTGTAGAGGATAAAATGGATATGAAATCTGTGGTTGGAGCATACGAAGACGCAAACATTCCTATTGTAAGAATAGAAGTGAGAAGACCAGGTCTTGAGGAGGTATTTCTAGTATTAGCTGGCCGTAGGCTGGAGGGCGATTAAAATGCCGTTTTCTCAGGTTTTATCAGAGGCGTACGTACTAATTAAGAGCATTTTTAGGGACAAAACAACGCTTTTCTGGATCATAATATTTCCGATAATCCTTACGTTGATATTCTTAGGAGTTTTTGCTCAGGAGGAGGCAATACATTTTGATGTGGCAATAAAAAATATGGACAATGCCCAAATGTCTCAAGCAGTTATGGCTATGCTAAACGCTTCTGGGATATTTACTGTAAAGCTCGTTGATAAGGATCTGGAGAAAATGGTTTCAGAGGGGAAAGTAGCAGTGGGTCTTGAGTTTCCAGAGAACTTCACAGAAAATCTAATGAGCTTAAAAAGAGCTTACATAAAAATTTACTATGTAAAGGGAGAGAGTACAAGCGAAGTTGCTGGTCAAACTTTAATAGCAATGCTAAGAGAGTTTTCTCGGAATATGTCCGATCAGGCACTCTCATACGCGGTTGAATATGTTCCGGAGCAGTATGCAGGATACTTAGAGTACATGGTGGAGCCTATAGATGTCAAAGAGGAAGTCATAACACCGCAGATCTTTGCAAAAAGTAGCGGAATTAAAACATACTTTGTAATAAGCATTATCGGGATTATGGCATTATATAATGGAATATTTAGTGGAATCTCAAATGTTGTTGACAGAAGAAGAGAAGGGGCTCTTCAGATACTCCTTTCGAGTCCTATAAAGAGCTCAACAATATTTATAGCTGATACACTTAACGTTTTGCTCTTGATGACATTTTCAGCCTCGGTTATAATACTTACTGGATATATTATAGGTGCCGATTATTCTTTGATTTCGTGGGAGCATATCTTAGTAGCAATGTTTCTCATAGTCGTCGGAGCATTATCTACGACTGGAATAGGACTGATACTAGCACTCTTGGCAAGAACATCCCAAGGAGCAGTAGCTTTAGGAAATATAGTAGCGTTTCCTATGATGTTCATCACTGGCCTTACTGTGCCGAAGTTTATGCTTCCCCAGTGGATGCAAGCTATAGGCGATGCGTTCCCGCTGAGTAGAGTAATAGACGCTGTGAGAAAGATGATTCTTTACAATTACTCCATTGGTGATACATTAAAGTATGCAATGATCGGTATTGCTACCGGTTTGACAATATACATCATCGGAGCTTTGGCGTATAGGAGATTTCTTACGATCTCCGTTGAACATCCCGTTTGATCATTATTTTTTCGGTTTCGAAATTATTTTTACCTTTTCTGCAGAAGCTTTTTGCCTCTCTTCTCTTACGTATTCTATGATTTCGCAGACTACACCATCAACGAGAAACCAGTACGCATATATTGCAGCTAAATTTGCAGCATCTTCGTTATTATATATTGCCAAAATAATTGCAGCTATTATTAGCAGAATTATTGCAGTACCTGCGAGGATTCTGCCATCAAATTTAAAAACAACATAAATGGGTATGAGAATGACGATGGACAAGAAAATGCCAAGATCGGATGTAAACACAAAATGGGCAGATATTAGGGACAGAATGGGTAAGAAAAATGGTATTACCTTCTCAGCAGTAATAGGCTTTCCTTTGTAGTATGCTAGCGCTCTCTCGCTAGGGGGCTTTGCGTATTTACCATATTTTTTCTTGTGTTTTTTCTTTGCCAATTAAACACCCCCTCACCTTTTAGAGTTTTCTTAGCGGAGTAAATAAAGTTATGCCAACGATCAATCGGTATTAATATTATCTAACTTCAGGACGATCTTCTGCTTATAGGATTGTAATTCTTCAGCATGTGAGGAGATCTTGTAACGAATAAATCTATTGATTTAGTGTTTATATAGATGTTCTGATATTTTCAATTCCGGTGGTAGTTATCAATGATTCGTGTGAGGGTTGCCACATTAGATGATGTTAAGGGTATTGTAGATGTTCATTGTTCTGATGTAAAAAAATGGTATAAAATAGAAGGATCAAAAAAGATTGAGGGGTCTGCCCGTCGTGAGCGTTCATGAGCATTTGTGAACGAAGAACCTTCCATTAAGATCCACGCTCACGACGGACTTGGGACTCATCAGCCTCAGCTCCCCTCCGGGTTCATCGGGGAGCATATCATTGACCTTGTCCCCGCTCGGGGTGACCCCAGATCCCCGCATCCAGATGTTGAACGCGCCAATAAACTGCCTGTCTGCCTTTAAATCACAATTCGAACACTCCATCTGCCCGTTTCGGGACTTCAGCCTGCTCCCACATCTCGGGCAGGTAGAGGAAGTGTAGGAAGGATCTACAAATTTAACGGGAACGCGGTATGAGAGCCTCTGAACTATCTTCTTCCACGTTGCACGCGAGAGACGTCTGTTAAAATCGTTGTCCCTTTCCTTGAACATCCTTGTTTTGCTCAGATCTTCGAAGACGAAAACCGCGTCCGGGAACTCCCTTGAGAGCTGGACTGCGAGCTTGTTCAGGTAATCTTCAATTCTATTCTTCCTGCGCATGTAATACTTCTTCAGAAGCCTTCTGATCCTCTTTGGAGCTTTCCTTTGAATGCTCTTCAGCACGTCGATGATCCTGTCATAAGTCTCCGCTATTCTGTGCAACTCCCTGAGGTCAACTCTTATCCATCCCCTCTCGGGGTGGTATATGTCGAGACTCTTCAGGTTGCTGTCCACACCAATAAATATTCTTCCTTTAAGCTCAACCTCCCGCTTGAACGTGATGTAGACTTCTTTCTCTTTTATTATAAGCTCACCGACTTCCCATTCTTTTATCCTCTCGGAAAACCACTCCCCTGAGAAGTCGAGCTCGAAATATCTCTTGTAAGGTTCTACTGTGACTCGGATCTTGGTGCCTTCTACCTTCATGAGCGTTGTCTTCACACGGATGAACTCCCTCTTCACGGTGGGCTTTTTTCTTCTTCGTAATCCTTTGAGATAATTCTGTCTCCATGAGTTGAGGATAGAATACGCCGTCTTTATCGCGGAGTCAACATAATGTGCTGCGTATGGCCAGTCTTTGAGGAGCTCGCTTCTAAGAATCTTCTTAAACTCGTTTGAACTCGGAAAAACGGGTATGAGACGTGTAGTTTTATATCCATTGTGCTTTACGGTCTTTTCCTTCCACACCGTATTCTCCCAGATAATGTCTATTGCCCTTTGGAGAATTCGTCTATACGCGATGAGAAGATCTTTCACGTCCCAGCCATGCTCCATCTTATACGTGAGGACTATCTCCGTCGCTCTCCACCTCCCAAACGGGAGGAAACGGTGATATCTTCGATATCTCTGAGTCCGCGTCCTTAATTTTTAAATGTTTTGGACTCCGATGACATGCGAATGCTCATGAATACTCCATAGGGAGAACCCCATTGCGAAATCAATAGGATTTAGAGCTGTTAGGTTATATATCGAAAAAGAGATGTACGAGAAACTATTAAAACAATTTAAGAATGTAGTTTTAAGCGATGAAGTCCTTCTTTATGAGAAATTAAAGGAGTAGAATCATAGCAGAGTCTTTGTTAAAAGAGTTGAACCAAAACCTTTAAGAGATTATTATTGAGTTTGCTTCATTCACTCAATATCTAGGGGGTGCTAGGATGATCAACAGAAAGCTCATCGTCGTAATCCTCATCGCCGTAGTTTTTGCTCTCATGCCTCTGATCGCTAATGTATTGGAAGACATAGTCTCTCAAAAATATGAAAGTACAAGCAATGAGTCTATACTTTATTCAAGCGAGAACCTCCTTCTTGTGGGCTGTGGTAAGTCAAATGTTGGTGAAGACTGTCTTGTAGTCTGTCCTACGAACATATATACTACTGTGAAGGACATTCTCGTCCAGATAAATGCTACGGTGTTCTTTAAGCATGCACAGCCTTGTCCGTAATAGCGATTGAAAGATATATTACAGAAACGCTACAAACATCGAGGTCGTAAATGAAAGCGATACCATCATATCGGGTACGACAGCACAAAAGACTTTTACCGTGAAGGTACTTGGAAAAGGCTCCATTGAAATTGTTTTCCAATATGGTTCTAGATGTCCTTACGGTACTGAGGAAGTTGTTGTTGTAAAGTCGTTCATCGCGGAAAGCTTGGATAACATAAATGTCTCTACAGAGCCTATTGAGACACCAGAAATTACAGAAAATGTGACTATAGTAAGTATTGAAGGCATAGTCGAGAATGTAGACTTCTCTGAGAGGGCGTTAGTAGTAAATGGCACTGTTGTGTACATAAAAGGGAGCTGGACATCTGAAAACATAAGTTATACGTGGAGA
>CBEVQP010000033.1:0-11462 GCA_965552035.1 uncultured Thermoplasmata archaeon
ATAGCGGAGTATCTCGTAAAAAGTATTTGGGGCACCAGGTATTCTACAAGTTTTAAAATAAAAGACGGGGTGTTTTAGCATCATTACGCTAGGTACGTGCATACTATCGTTAGAAAATAATTAAAAATAGGACGTTATTGTAATATGCGAAGAAGCATCTTTTAATAAAGGATCCATAGAAACGGGGACACTTATGGTCGCAGTTTTGGGCAATAACAAGAGCGTGTGCTATAGAAAGCACGCTCTAAGTAGGCATGAAAGGAAGATAATATTCATTCTTATAAATATTGTTTTAACAGTAATTGCCTTGAGTTATGTGATACAAATTGCTTGGAAAAATATAGAGCTAATAACAAAATATTCCTTCTCAACGCTTTCTTTAATATTTGCATCAATGTTTTTAATAGACTTGTTATCTGCACTAAGAATAAGAAAGCTTTTTGGAAACATCTCGTTGTCAAGAGCATTTCTGTTACACTTGTATGGGTTGATACTTTCTGATGTTACGCCAGGAAGAGTGGGCTATGCAATAATCATTAAAGAGCTCTCTAAGGAATCTAAGACATCGCTGGGGAGGGGGATATCTAATATACTGCTAATAAATGCGACAGATACTGGTGTTAAAATTGCCATAATAGGAGCTGTGCTTTTGTATCTTGTATTCTTAGGCACAGTGTCTATTACCGCAAAATATGTTTTTGGCGTGATTATAGCAGGAATACTCATCTTAGGATCAATAGTTTTTGCATATTATATCATATCTCATGATAACAAAATAAAAAAGGTGTTAATCAGGAAGTTTGGAGGTTATGAATTTATACGTGCTATTATTGGCAATAATACCAACGATAACAATGGAAATGGCGTCTTAACGTCTCTATTATTCTCAGTTCTTATACTGTTTACATCTATGGTAAGTTTCTATCTATATGCAAGACCTTTCGGATATAGCTTTCTCGAGGCCATGGTTTTGTATCTTTTTATAGCACTTTCTGCAGGAATACCTGCAGGTATAGGAGGTATAGGGATTCAAGAGGGCGCGTGTATTATTGCAGGAAGCCTCTTAGGAAAAACTCTAGAGGCCTCAGTTATTGCCGTAATGTATCGTGTCCTCTCAATGATATGGCACTCTTTTGGTCTTATATACGTCTTTTTCTACAGCGATTGAGGAAAAATCGACAAAAATATTATCAAACTCGTGCCATAAAAATTCAATGGTGAAAAGCATGTTTTGGAAAGCGCTTAACTTTCCTAGGTTTAGGCTGATAACGTTACCAACACCACTAGAAAAGGCGAAAAACCTCAGCAAGGAGCTTAATGTAGAACTTTATATAAAAAGAGATGACGTCATGGATCTTGCGTTGGGAGGAAATAAGGCAAGGAAACTCGAATTTCTAATTGCTGATGCATTATCAAAAGGATGTGATACCATTATTACTCGAGGAGCATATCATTCGAACCATGCAAGGCTTACTGCTGCGGCTGCTAGGAAGGCAGGGCTAGAAGCGCACTTAGTTCTATACCCTCCAGGGGAGAAAATCTCCCAGGGAAATATAATATTAGAAGAACTCATGGGAGCGAAGATACACCCTCTAGAGTCTCCAGAAGAGGCCGATGGGTATATAGAGAACTTGAAAAAGGAACTTGAGGCAGAAGGTAAAAAAGTGTATGTAATACCTGGAGGAGGAGCCTCTGCTTATGGCGTATTAGGGTATGTCGTCGCAGCTTTGGAACTGCTTGAACAGTTTTATTCTATTGGAAAGATGCCTAAATACGTTGTCCATGCCACAGGAACAGGGGCTACCCAAGCGGGACTTGTGCTAGGATTTAAACTACTAGGGGCTGATGTGAAAGTTATAGGGATAAGCATAAGTAGGACTGTAGAAGAAGAGAAAGAGAGAGTAAGAAATCTTATAGAAGAAACTAAGAAGCTATTAGAGGTAGATATAGAGGTTAAAGACGAAGACATCATTGTTCGTGACGAATACCGCTTTGGAGGATATGCTGTAATAAGCAAGGAAGTTGTAGATACTATGAAATATGTTGCAAGGATGGAAGGACTCATATTAGATCCAGTGTACACTGCAAAAGCTATGTACGGACTTATAGACCTTATTAAGAGAGGCATTATAGAAAAGGAGAGTGTAGTAACGTTTTTGCACACGGGAGGAACCCCTATAGTCTTCCAGAAAGTAGAAGAAATCACGAAATATCTCTAAAAAGCACACTCTCTTTTACTTTAATTCTTTTTGAAATAATCAAAGAATAGAATCACTCCATAAAAAATATATCTTATAGCCTCGCGTTAAGTATTTGGTGTCCTCGATGCCTGTGAATCCGTACTACGTGGATATTGCAAGAATATTCCTCGTTACGTTTATGCTTGCGTACGCATCTTACTTAGATATAAAAGAGCGGAGGGTCTCGAACAGGATTTGGGCTATTTTTACGCCTTTTGCTATTGTACTACTTATCTTAGACATAATAGGAAGGGAATATTACGAGATCATTATGATGATAATAAACATTCTCGTTGTCTCTGCCTTTGGATTTGCATCTTTCTATCTCGGAATATTAGGAGGTGCGGATGCAAAGGCGATAATGATCCTAAGCGTAATGCTTCCTCGTTGGCCAGTTTATACGATACATCCAATGCCCTATGTTCCTATGGTTCTTGATGCCCTTATTTTAAGTGCAATAATAACTCTTGCTTATTTTCCTGGTTGCTTAATTTATAACGTTCTTCATGGCGAACTAGAGCTACCTAGGGGCTTGTATGGGATAAAACTATGTAAGCAACAAGCCTTAGAGAAGAAGGATTACTACATACCTTTATACGTCGTAAAAGAAGATGGATCTATAGAATTCCGATTTAGGATGCTTTTACCACCGGAAGAAGAAATAGAAAAGATATGGAAGGCCATTGAAGACTCAGACCTCGAAGAAATCTGGATCTCTCCCGGGATACCGTTTATCGTCTATTTATTCATAGGCATCGTCATTACGATGGTCTATGGAGACATAATCATGGGACCAATACTCGGAATCACCGTGCTAAGATAATATCAGGGCCCGGTTTCCTCGTCATAGCAAAAGCTCCGCATATAGCTGGCTCATCACCGTATTTTATTTACGCGTAACAACGAATAAAAGTCTTTCTTTACATCGTTACTCCGAGTTTTGCGCTTTTTACTGAGCTAAAACCTTCTTCAAGAATCTTTTTAATCTTATCGAAGTGTTCCCTGAACTTCTTTGAAGCGTATACTCTTATTGTGATCGTATAAAGCGGGTATCCTTCTACGACGCGACTAATAGGAACTTCGTGGAAATCTTGACTCCTAGTCCTTACTATTATCGTGCCCTTCATTTCTCTAGGATTGTCTGGGAGGTGCTTATACTTCGTGTGATCGAAGATAATGTCTGACTCAGAAATACCGTACGGCTCCAACTTAGCTAAGACATCAGACTTAACCTCTTCGATATGCCTCTTTACGTCAAAGTATCTGTAGTTCATCGCCGCGTTTTCACCGCTGAAGCTGAGATCCACAGAGTATATCATCTTCCAAGGGATAATCCTTTTTATGAGCATCGAGGCGTATTCATAGGCCTCTTTTAGTGGGCCGTTTTCGGCATTTTTACCGTCTTTAATAATGCTATAGAGAATGTACTCGTCCGTTAGCATGAGGAAGTCATCATAGTCTCCCTCAGATGCCTTAAGAACTGCGTCCTCATAGTGATAGTGTTCATTTGCCTTTTCTAGCATATCCCCTACAATGAAATCCGTAGCCCTACATGTGGGGTGGAAATAAACGCTTGAGAACATATAGGACCTTGCCATGAGGAAATTTTTAAGCGTAGCTAATGCTTGCTCGGCTATGGCGATATCGCCATCTATACGCTCCGAGAATCTTATGAGCCTATAATAATCTACAAATCCGTACTCCTTCGTCCCAGTGTAGTATGCATCCCTCATAAGGAAGTCCATAATATCGGCGGGATATATCCAGCTTTTTACTACGTAGTGATATGGTCTAAGCTCTTCTGGAACCTCGTCAGGAGATTCTGTCGCTATCTTTGAAAAAACATCATATATGCCCATATCTTTGAGAGCGTCTCCAATCTCCGTGTTTTTTATGAGCATAAGACCAAGATCTTCATGGGATTTTATTCCTTTCTTACGAAGCTCGTCACTTCTTTGTATTATAGCGTCGTCGAATGTGTGGCTGTAAGGACCATGACCAAGGTCGTGGAGTAAGCCTAGCATCCTTGTTGCCTTTATTATAGCTTCATCCCCGCCAAGATGCTCTGCAAACTCTGTAGCAAGATGCATAACTCCGAGAGAATGCTGAAAACGCGAATGCTCGCCGCCAACATATGTAAGATACGTAGTTTGAAGTTGTCTAATATGTCTAAGCCTCTGAAGAAGAGGATGATCAACTATTGCAATCTCATCAGGATTTATCTCAATGTAGTTGTAAATAGGATCTCTAATTAGCTTAGGACGCTTCATAAACGAACACCTAAGAATATTTTAGCTTTGCCTTGACTTATAAAGATTTTTTAAGCAGAATCACAAAATGTACCTTGGGGTGGGTTGAAATCTTTAGCTCATAAAACGAAAGAAAAATTTAAAGGATAGATTTGATTAAGATATTACGAACCTAATATGCGGGCGTGGTCTAGCTGGTAGGACACGGGCCCTCCAAGCCCGTAGCCCGGGTTCGAGTCCCGGCGCCCGCACCATAACTGCTTTTGATATTTCGAGTGAGTAAATTATTAAAATAGTCTTTATGTTTTCATTTCAGACATTGGATTATGGGTGAGGTTCATGGTCACAGTATATGACGTGCCAGCCACGGAGTTCATAGAACGTCTTGCAGAGGAACTTAAAAAGTTTGATGAAATAAAGCCTCCCGAGTGGGCAGCATATGTAAAAACAGGTGTGCATAAAGAAAGGCCTCCGCAAAGGGAAGACTGGTGGTACGTAAGAGCAGCAGCAGTATTGCGAAAGCTTTACATAAGAAGCCCCATAGGCACATCAAGACTTGCAGGTCTATTCGGCGGTAAGAGAAGACGTGGAGTAAAGCCACCACACGTAAGGAAGGGCAGCAGAACAATTCTAAGGAAGATATTCCAACAGCTTGAGGCAGCAGGACTCGTAGAAAAAACACCCAGAGGACGCGTTTTGTCACCGAAGGGCCAGTCTCTTATGGATAGAATTGCAAAAGAGGTTGCAAAGGAAGTCTCTGAGAAAATGCCAGAGATGAAGCTCTACTTCTGATAAGTGGTTAAAATGGGGGTTGATGATCGCGAGCTAGAAGAAATAAGAAGGAAGAAACTTTTGGAACTGCAAAAGAGGCTTCAATTAGCACAACAATTAGAGGAGGAGGCCAAGATACAAGAGGAGAAGGAGAAGATTGAAGCCCTTAAGAGGATGATTCTCTCACGAATATTAACCCCCGAGGCCAAAGATCGCCTTGCTAGAGTCCGTATGGTTAAACCCGAAATTGCTGCTCTCGTAGAAGATTATCTTGTAGGATTATACCAATCAGGTCAGATTAGGGGTAAAATCACGGACGAAACCCTTAAGAAATTGCTTGCCCGCATTCATGAAAGAACGCGTAAGGATTTCAAAATAAAGAAGTGAGGAGGTTTCAAAAATGGCCCATTACAAGCATGTCTCAAAGAAATTAAGGCTATTGAAATTCATGAAGCAGAACAGAAGACCACCTGCATGGGTAATTCTTAGAACAAACAGGAAAGTGATGTTCTCTCCTCAGATGAGGAACTGGAGAAGGACTAAACTCAAGAATAAGAGGTGATAACGTTGGCAGTCATTGAGCGCGTCTATACAATACCTCTACGCAAGGCAAAGTCAGCACCCCGATATAAGAGGGCAAAAAAGGCTGCGAAAATTGTGCGAGAATTCATTGCCCGTCACATGAAGACTTCTGAGGATTTGGTGTGGATTGATCCAGGCCTTAACGAGTATATTTGGCAGAGAGGCGCAGAAAAACCACCTTCAAGGGTAAGGGTATTTGCTAGGAAACTTGATGATGGTACTGTAGAGGTTAAGCTATACGAGCAATATGTGAAAGAGCAAGCTGAGAAGGCAGTAGAAGAGAAAACAAGAGAAGCCGTAGAAGAAGCGGTAGAAGAGGCAATGGAAGAAGAGAAGGCAGAAGAAGTTGTTGAGGAAGTTATAGAGGCTGAAGAGCAAGAAGTGGTTGAGGAAGAGACCAAAGCAGAAGAACCCTCTGAAGAGATAACTTCTAAGGAGGAGAAAAAGGAATAAAGGGATTTTCATGGCTGGTATTTCTCTTTTAAACTTTCATAAAAATCCTTTTCTTGGGATTTTAGGAAGGGCAAATGATGATTGGCTTATCGTAGCTAAAGGGGTTCCAAAGGAAGCTCTAAGAAGGGCCAAAGAAACGTTAGAAGTGGACGTTATAGAGACGACGATAGGCGGAACAAGTCTTATAGGATCACTTCTCATAATAAATTCCCACGGGATTATCGTATCGAACATAGCCTATGAAGATGAACTCAAACTTTTGAAAGAGACCGGTCTCGAGGTCGAAGTAGTACCAGGTAAGGAAAACGCTGTGGGTAATCTCGTTTTAATAGACGATGTTGCGGCTATAGTAGATCCAGAACTAGAAGATGAGACAGTAAGGCTAATAGAAGAAGTCATGAAAGTAAAGGTTTATAGGGGCACTATAGGAGACTCAGGCCTTACAGGGATGTCTGCTGTCGTGAACAAGTATGGCGTATTGTGTCATCCAGATCTATCCGATAAAGAAGAGGAGATCCTTAAGATAGCTTTTGGTAAGGATCGCGACATAAACATAGGTACTGTAAACAAAGGAACACCGTTTGTAGGATCAGGAATAATTGCAAACTCAAAAGGCGTGATAGTTGGGGACAAATCTACTGGAGTAGAATTAATGAGAATAGAAACGACCCTCTTACCCTAAGTTTTTAAGGGATATAAAAACGAGGGACTTAGTCCTCTTTCATCCCCGGAGGAACTCTTGTACCTTTTATTATGGACCTGGCATAAGAGGGCTCATCTAGGGCCAAGGTTACAGTAAAACCCCTAACCTCTATAACGATAGCACCCACCTTTTTGGCAAGCTCTTCCGCTATTTCGTATCTATCCTTTTCTACCATGGCACCCTTTTGAATTCTTATTTTAATCATTCCATACTTTTTCAGTAAGTTCTTTATGTCGTTGATTAAAGAATCCTTCAATCCTTCTTTCCCTATACTATAGGTCTCTCTCATTTGGGATGAAATAGATTTGAGCTTGTAGAAATCTTTTTTAGAAATTTTATAAGGCCAAGGTTTTTCCATATATTTCCCTCACTTCATTTAAATTCTGTGTTATTCAATTTTGTTTAACTTATTAAGATTATCTATGACCTTTTCTTTGAGTCTCTCTGATAAATTTATTTTTTGATCTTATTTGAACAGCAAACTTAGTATATCTTTCTTTCTTTGTATTGAACGCTTGGTGCGGAGGTAATAAAGACAGAATATGAGACGATTTCAAAGGACATGGTGGATTACGTCGTTAATGAAGCAAAGAAGGCAGGAGCAGTCACTGAAGCGTTTAAGATCATTAGAGAAGAGCTTGGAAAAGAACTCTACGTTTTAGTATATCCAGATGACATTTTCAAGTATTTGCCTATAATAAAAGAGTATTTTCTCTCAGACAATACAATAAGGAATACCGGAGCAAAAAATTAGAAGACGCGGACTTTGCCCTCTATGATTTCTTCTGTGAGCTTTGTTATGTTATCAAGCATTTCCGAGACTATTCCCTCGATCTCATTCTTGACATCAGCAGTAATGGTTTTGTCTTCTCCCATAAGGAGCTGTATGCTCGCAACGTGTGGATCGTTTATGGGCCTTCCTATCTGTGAGACAATACGAACGTAGACTTCTTTAGCATCTCCGCCTAGTGCATTGTAAATCCTATCCGCGATCTTAAATGCCAGAATGTTGTAGAGTTTACCTACATGATTTACGGGATTCTTTCCTGCAGCAGCCTCCATGCTCATAGGCCTATAGGGTGTTATAAGACCACTTACGCGATTTCCACGACCCACGCTACCATCATCACCGGCTTCCATAGAAAGACCTGTTACTGTAATGTAATAAACATCTCTCTCGGGAGAATCTGCAGTGTTCATGTATACAAGAACTTCTCTCTCTGTCATTTTTGAGAGATGATCTGCAATTTTATCTACGAGCTCTTCTTTCACACTGAGGTAGTGATCTGCATCTGGAACATATTTCGAAACAAATGCCTGAGCAATTGTCACGTTTATGGTATCATGATTTCTTACGCCCATAACCTTAACATCTTCACCAATTTCTTTGTATTTGTTATAAAGATCTGTAAGGATGTATCTCTCTGTCTCCAGTACAATTCTTTCAGTATCTGTAAAAGGTGCAAATCCTACCCCAAAAGATGTATCGTTGGCTCTAGGGGCATCTTGTGCTTTTTCCTCAAATACGCGGCGAAGATCAATAGAGCCCTGCCCTATACGGCTTATATATTCTACATGCCTTTCGGCATCCAAATTACGGAAATTATTCTTTAGATATTCTTTTGCAGCATTTATGGCAATGTCATGTATAGGAATAATATCGTTCTCCACCTTATATGTAGCACGTCCTGATATGAAAATGAGAATAGGCCTTAAGACTTCACCCCCGCCAAATCTAGGCTCAGCCTCACCGCCCACTACCTCGACTTGGTCGGTGTTGTGGTGCAATATGACGCCATAACGCTTTAGGTACTCCCTACAAAGTTTTCTGCTTATGGCCTCTGCTATACCGTCTGCAACACTATCAGGATGTCCTAGACCCTTTCTCTCGACCATCTCTGCTTCTCTCTCCTCAACTGGTATTTGGTATATGCGTTCTACGACGATGTTTTTCATGTGGATAACCTCCAATAGTGAGCATCAATATATTGATCTTCGATATAAAACAAGTGTGCAATATTAAAATTTTATCATAATATCTCTCCAAAATTATTACTCCTAGTAATAAAAGGAAAATTTGGAGACTTCAACTAAAAAAGAAAATATTACGAAGTTTTGCAAATCTCTTCTGCAAGCTTTATCCTTCTCTTAATGCTTTTATATCAAGTTCCGCCCACTTTGAACTAACGTTATCCCTTATAGACTGCTCAACAACATCTATCGGTATTATTCCAAGTAATTTAACAAGAAAGCCAAGGAATACCATGTTCTGAACGTTTAAACTCCCTAAGGACTTTGCAATGTTTATTGCATCGACTTTATAAAGTTTTTCGTAACGCATAGGGATTTCCGAGACGTTAGATTCGGCTATTACAATTTTTGGCTTTGTATTTTTGAATGCATATACCGCACTTTGACTCATGACTATTAGATATATAGGCTCCTCGGCCCTTACATCGTAGATATCTCCATCTGAGATTATTACGTCAGCTCTTGTTGGTGCCCCGCGAACCTGAGCGCTGTACATAGCAGTCTGCACAGCGTTCAGACCATAACGCACTGCAGCGTCTCCAATAATATATGCAGCGAGAACGTTTCCCTGACCACCAGAGCCAATGAACCTTATGGGAATAATCATTTCCTGAACACCCCCACCTTTATTTCCCCTTTCTCAGCCATTTCCTTGAACTTCTGAATCATAGTCCAAGGATCGGTAATACCTATGGCCCTTCCGAAGTGTGTAGGACACTGTGAGATTACTTCTATGAATCTGAAGCCTTTCATGTTTAGTGCTTCTTTGATTGAGTTCTTTAGTTGAATTAGGTGATAAGTCGTCCATCTTGCTACGTAATCTGCGCCCGCAGACAGGACAAGATTCGCTATATCAAAAGGTCTCTCGGGGAATCCAGTAGGATGCGTTTTTGTTTTAAGCCCTGTCGGTGTCGTCGGAGCGCTTTGACCACCTGTCATAGCATAAATACCATTGTTTACTAGTATTACTAGCATATTCACACCCCTTCTTGCGGCGTGAATAAGGTGGTTACCGCCGATACCTGCACCATCCCCATCGCCGGTGAATACAACTACGTACAAGTCTGGTCTAGTAAGCGCCACTCCTGTTGCAAATGCTATGGCTCTGCCATGGGTCGTGTGAAGGGTATCAACCCGCAGGTATGGGCTTGAGATCCACGCAGAACATCCTATACCAGAAACAGCCACAATCTTGTTTTTATCAATGCCCAGATCATCGATAGCTTCTATAAATGCTCTTAGTATTTGTCCATTACCACATCCTGGACAAAACGCTGTAGGAAGCCTTCTTAGATACTTCTCTCTTAGAAGTGCAGTCCTGCTTGTCATTGGTATACCCTCCTTATAGTCTCCAATATTTCTGACGAAAGCGGGACTTCTGGCCTAGATAACCCCAAATGGACAACTCTATCTATTCCAAATATGCGTTGAATCTCCATTAGGTACCCTCTTAAGGACAATTCTACAAGAATTACTTTTTCAACACGCTCCGCTAGTTCTAACAGCCTCTTTTCAGGTGAGGGCCAAAGAACTTTTGGTCTAAAGAATCCTACTTTAAGGCCTTCTTCACGCGCCTTTAAAACAGCACCTTTAGAAGGTCTAGATGAAATTCCATATGAAATTACAAGGAGTTTTGCATCGTCGGTATAGGCTTCCTCCCATTCAAGGAATTTATCCTTGTTTCTATGAATCTTTTCATGGAGTCTTTTTACGAGTTTTTCGTGACTTTCAGGGTTTCTAACATCTCTGGTTCCATCACCCTTATGCGTGGAACCCGTAACGAGGAGCTCGTAACCATCTCCAAATATAGGCATTGGAGGTACTAGATCATCATCTTCTGACCAGAACGGTAGAGTTTCTTCTGGAGGCGTTTTGGGCATTTTCCTCTCTATTAACTCTACTTTTTCTGGAATGACAACCCTTTCTCTCATATGCCCAACTTCTGCGTCGGAAAGCACAATAACGGGTGTTCTAAGCATTTCAGAGATGTTAAATGCCTTTATCGTAAGGTCCAACATTTCCTGTGGAGAATTTGGCGTTAAAGCAATGGCCTCGTAGTCTCCATGCGTTCCAAAGCGTGCTTGCATAACGTCTCCTTGGGCAGGCATTGTTGCTTGACCCGTAGATGGCCCTGCCCTTTGGACATCTATGAGAACAAGAGGAGTCTCTGTCATGAACGCGTATCCAATATTCTCCTGCATCAAACTAAACCCCGGCCCAGAGGTGGCCGTCATGGCCTTCATCCCGGCCCATGACGCGCCAATAACAGCAGCAATAGAGGCAATCTCGTCCTCCATCTGTATAAAGACCCCGCCCACCTTGGGCATATATCTTGCCATAAACTCCATAATCTCGCTCGCAGGCGTTATGGGGTAACCAGCATAAAACCTACAACCAGCGAGTATTGCCCCTAACCCTGCAGCTTCATCACCC
>CBEVQP010000034.1:0-11350 GCA_965552035.1 uncultured Thermoplasmata archaeon
AGCAACGCCGACATCTGCTCTTGCAATTACAGGAGCATCGTTTATCCCATCTCCAACAAAGACGATTTTCTCGACATCCTTGCATTCTTTCTCAAGATCTTCTATTATGGCCACCTTGTCTTCAGGAAGTAACTCTGCATAAACTTCGTCAATTCCTAATTCTTGGGCTATTTCATGAGCAACGTCTTTGTTATCCCCTGTAACCATCACTACTCTCTTAATACCAAGCCTCTTTAACTCCTTAATCGCGATATAAGAGTCCTCTTTTATTTCGTCAGATATAATGATATACCCAGCGTATTTCCTATTAATTGCCACGTGGGCAACAGTTCCCTTGACATGGCAGACATCGTGTTCAATATCGAATTTATGCAGTATTCTGTCGTTTCCAACGATAATCTCCGTACCATTTACCTTGGCTTTTACGCCAAAACCAGAGATCTCCTCAAAGTCATCTATTTTTACCTTTTCAACGTCTTTACCGTAAGCCTCTTTTATGGCATTTGCAATGGGGTGATTAGAATATGTCTCTGCGAAGGCAGCAAATCTAAGGACCTCTTCAGGAGTAAATCCATTTCTTGTTTCAATCTTTTTGACTTTAAAGACACCTTTTGTTATGGTCCCTGTTTTATCAAAAGCCACTATGGTTGCTTTACTTAGAGCATCTAAGAAGTTCGACCCTTTAACCAATATACCCTCTTTTGCAGATTTTCCAACACCGCCAAAGTAACCTAAAGGTATCGAGAGAACAAGGGCACAAGGGCATGAAATTACAAGAAGGACGAGAGCTCTATATGTCCAAACATATAATGATCCCCCGAATATAAGGGGATGGATAAACGCTATGAGTGCAGAGAGACCTACAACAGCAGGGGTGTAATATCGGGCAAACTTCGTAATGAACTTTTCCATCTTCGCCTTTCTCGCACTTGCGCTCTCTACCAGCTCTAGTATTCTAGATACTGTTGAGTCCTTCAACTCCTTCGTAACTTTTACTGTTAGAAGACCACTTAGGTTAACTGTACCTGAAAGTATTTCATCACCTTTTTGGATGGCTCTTGGAACGCTTTCTCCAGTAAGTGCTGATAGATCTACTGTAGAACTACCCTCAATTACTAGCCCGTCTACAGGAACCCTCTCTCCTGGTTTTATTATGATTATGTCTCCAACCTTTAGATTCTCAGGGGGTACCTTAACAATTTTCTCCCCAACCTTTAGGTTCGCATATTCTGCTTTTAATGACAATAGGGCTTTGATAGACCTCCTAGATTTATTAACTGCTCGATCTTGAAGAAATTCGCCAATAACATAGAAAAGCATAACTCCAACAGCTTCGGGATATTGTCTTATAGCAAATGCTCCTAATGTGGCTACAGTAATGAGGAAATATTCGTTGAAAACATTCTTATGGACTATATTAAGAACAGCATTTTTGAGAATTTTCCATCCGACAATGAGGTAGCTTATCACAAATAATCCAAAAACAAAGCTTGTATCTAAATTGTAATAATATCTGAGGAAGATCCCTACTAAGAATAGGGCGAGAGAAGCCAAAATATACAGTGCCTCTCTCTCGGTATGGGCGTCATGATCATGATGATCGTGCTCGTGTTTATGATATTCTATAACTTTTACATTTGGATCGACTTTACTTATGATTTCTTTAGCCTTTTCGATATCTCCCTCAATTATTGCCTCTTTTGTCGCGAAATTAACAGAGACGAATTTAAAACCCTCTCTTCTCAATGTTTCCTCGATTTTATAAGCACATTCTGCACAATCTAGGCCCTCTAGCTTTAGCCTACTCTTTTTACTCATTTATATTCCTCCCTATGTGCAAGAGCAATTTCTAGAATCTTTTTTACGTGCTCGTCATCTAGGCTATAAAACACGTTTTTCCCGTCCTTTCGATATTTAATGAGTTTTCTATCTTTTAGAATTCTGAGCTGATGGGAAATTGCGGAAATAGATAGTCCAGTGATGTTTGAAAGATCGCACGTGCAAAGCTCTTCTTCTAAAAGGGCAAATAATATTTTAAGCCTAGTAGGGTTGCCAAGTGCATCAAAAAAGTCTGAAACCTCCAATATTATCTCATCGGAGGGGACTTTTTCTTTAACTTTCATGATCGCTTCTTTATGCTCTTCGTAGACTTTGCAAACTTCGACCATTATATCACCATATTTGAACAATTGTGCAAATGTTATATAAAAATTAGTGGCCACATTTGTGTATAATGGGCCAATAAAAACCGAATAGTGTTAAATAACCCCCTCCTGCTTAAGTCTTCTCCAAAGTCTTAGAGTTTCCAGACCCATCTTATAGCCCTCTCTTAAAACGTTAACGTGTTCTGCCTCACCATGACGGTATTTTGTTGGAATTTCAAGTATCTTATATCCGGAACGATATGCACGAACAAGAATTTCAACGTCCATAGAAAATCCTAGGGCATACCTGGGATAACATCTTTCTAAAACCTCTCTACGAAAACCTTTTACGCCGACTTGAGTGTCTCTTATCCTTATTTTAAAAAGCAGACGGACTAGGAGATTGTAACCAAAACTAAAGAATCTTCTTAGTGTAGGAATGTTAGTCTCTGATTGTGGATGTCTTCTACTAGGAATAACTATATCATAACCTTCCTTTAATTTTTCGTAGATTCTCCCTATAGTTTCGAAAGGGACCGGAAAGTCCGCATCTAGGAGGATTATACAATCGCCCTTTGAAGCTTTAAATGCGCTTATTAAGCCACCACCTTTACCCAACCTCTCTTTGTGGGTAAGCAGCACGAAATGAATGTCTTTTGAGGAAATATCCTTTAATAGCTCTTTTGTATTGTCTTTTGAACCGTCCTCCTCAAGGATTATTTCAAAATCCTTAATATTTGATTTAAGATACTCCAAGAGCTGGAAATATTTATCACGAAGTTTTCTAATTCTTGTCTCTTCATTGTAATGAGGAATTATAATTGAGAGCATACTTATGGCCCTCCCCCTCATTTGTTGAGGTTAATCTTGAGATTACTTTTGTAGCTAGATAAAGCTTCTCTTGAGTGTTTATAGGATTTTGGTGATTAATGAGCATATCTATATTTTAGCTCAAACATCCCCAATAGAAATCTTTGTGCTTTGTTGTGAGGAACATTAAAAAGAAGATCTGCGGATCAAGGAATATGAGTATCCTTAACAAGTAAGATGGTGGGCCCGCCCGGATTCGAACCGGGGACCTCCGCGTTGTGAGCGCGGCGTCATAACCAGGCTAGACCACGGGCCCAGACTCTAGATAAGTTAAAAAAATATGAAATTTATAAAGTTAGTTCTTAATGCAGAGTTAAAATAAAATGATAAAAACAGAGATATAGCATTCAATCTAATGCCTCGTTGATTCTTTGAACGACAAATTCCTTTCCTAAGGAGTAAAGGAAATATCCTGCCCTAGGACCCTCAGACTTTCCAAGGAATATCAGGTATATTGCTCCAAAGGAGTCTCTATGACCAAGACCACATTCTTTTGCCGTATTATGAATTGTTGTGTGAATATTTGTCGGATCCCAGCTGAACGATGGATCAGAGATCTTAGAGAGGAACTTTTTGAGAAACTCCCTAACATTTTCTGGTAGCTTTTGCTTTATTTCTTCAGGAAGCTTTTCTAAGAGCGTGAACTTGGCCCTTTCGGGTGCAAACTCTTTTACCCAGTTTAGCGCTCTCTCGTATATCACCTTGAGATACTCTACGTTTTCTTCAACCTCCTTGGGATCGTATTGTCTTCTAAGAATCTCTAGGAACCCTTCGAAATCCTTGGCAATCTGAACTAGCACTACAGCATGTCTATAAGGAAGCTGAATAGGAATCTTCTCTGGAATGTTCCCATTGGGTTGGCTTAACCAATAGACGTATTCGATGTCCTTCATACCGTGCGCAGCCTCTTCTAACCCGAAGTATACTCTCTCGTACTTCTGATACTCATCGAACATGTTTAGCGTACCCCACACTGGATCAAATTCCACGTGCGTCATAGGCAAATACTTTATGTAGAGGAATCGCACCACTTGCGGTATTACAGATTTCACAAAGGAATACGCACTAACCACGATACCTAAGGAACTTGACATAGTTCCCGCACCTTTTAGAACAAACCACTCGTAAGGCACCGGATACGGAGGTTCAGCACCGAAGACTTCTTTCACTATTCTAGAGCCGGTGTCGTAGGAACCTCCTGCAGCAGCATGGTCCTTACCAAAGGGCTCACATGTTACGCCGAATAGCTTCCATTTTGCTGGCCACTCAACGCGCCAGGGCATTTTACCTGCCCAAGTTCGAATGTCCACGTTTCCCTCGTGACCACAGGCGTTACATTTATAGTATACTTTATACCCTTCAAATCCTGTTACTTCTGTTTTATCAATTCTCTTACAGGACTTACATTGGGGCAAAAATGGATACCAGTTCTCTGGAAGCTCTCTGCCCGTGACGTCAGCCACAATGTTTTTTATTTTATCTCGGTTTTCTAGTACTATCTTTACTATTTCTGTAAACTTTCCGTCTTTGTAAATTTGTGACGTTCTAATAACTTCTGGTTTTGCTTCTAAGTCCTTTAGAACATCTAGGAATGGCTCTAAGAAGTATTCAGACCAACTTTTAGAAGATCCATCTGGAGAAGGCACCTGCCAGATAGGAATTCCAATGTATTCTTCAAAGCTTTTGTCAACTCCAGCAGGAACTTTCCTTAGAGGATCTGCATCGTCTACTAGGAAAATAAACCTCGCTTCACCGCCTAAGCGCTTTACTGATCTATAAATAGCGTCTCCAGTAAGGATTTCTCTGAGATGCCCTACATGGAAAACTCCTGATGGGCTTATCCCCGTAGAAATGACG
Organism: uncultured Thermoplasmata archaeon; assembly: GCA_965552035.1. Lineage (GTDB taxonomy): Archaea > Thermoplasmatota > B47-G6 > B47-G6 > B47-G6 > B47-G6. The sequence goes on from CBEVQP010000034.1 coordinate 4,872, forward strand.
TGGGTATTACTAATTTTTAGGAGATCTCTTGCTACCTCCTCCGCCCAATGTACCATGTCTTAAGTCACCCATTACGATTTTAGCGTTACTGTTCTTATGAGTGCACGGAGCGGCACACTCTTAACAAAGTCCTTATGCGTCTTGTTTACTAATACTACTGCTAATAGCGCTCTTGCACCAAGCTCTTCAAGATCCGCTATGGCCTTTTCTAACGTTGTCCCAGAATCATATATGTCATCGATAATTACGACCCTCTTTCTCCTAGGGTTTGCGTAATTAGAAGCGAAATGACCTCCCTTTCCAGAGGGCGTGGGTCTGTATATAATAAGCTCTCTATCTAAGATGTCTGCTACAAAAGTGGCAAAAATGCCTCCATTAGTGGCCACACCAACAACGGAGTCTAAGTCTTCATTTCGTCTTTCAAGCTCCTCCACGATAATATCTGCCATAACCTCAGCGATTAGTCTTATCCTTCTGGGATATACTCCTATTGACCTCCATCCTATTCGAACGTCCTCAGATGTAATTTCAGGCAGCGCGCCTGATAGAAGCCATGAAACTGTTGCTTCTGAGAGGTTTAATTCTTCTGAAATTTCACGCTCACTGAATCCTTTCTCTTTAAGATCTTTAGCACGTCTAATAAGCTCTTTAAGATCGCTCATATCAAACACCAAAATTTTGCCGTAAGTTTATAAATTACCTAAACTTTTAAGTCAGTACATATAATTAATACTTTCTGATACTTCGAAAAATAACTTCTAAATATCTATTTCAAAATTGGGATAGTAGTGTGAGGTAATAAGGTTCGGACGAGGTGTTAAATAAATGGCAAAAAAGGAGAGTTCTAGACCAGCAATATTTTCAGCTGCAGGTCTATTAAGATTTGGAGAGGAAGAGGAGTCTGATATTCAGCTTGATCCCAGAGTAGTGGTTACATTCTCAGCTATTGTAGGGGTAGCAATTCTCGTCCTTTACTTCGCAAGGCCAATATGAAGGCGAAAGGCCTGGACTAGGCTGGGGGGGTAGCGGTCCCCTGTAACCGGCAATCCGCTAAGCCGGGGCCGAAAGCCCGGAGGCGGCCTAAGAGCTGCAGGTGTCCATCCCGTGATCGCAGACTATGAGGCCTCGTCCTCCGGGACCGAGGGTGTCCGGTTCGCGGGTGTAGGCCCGCGGATACGGACTTTGCCGTGGGAAATGGGCCAGGCCCGGGAGGGAGCAACCCTACCACGGACCGTCGGTGCTCGGAGGGGTGCGGGGCTGAGAATGCGACACGGGCTTGGCCCTGCAGCTCTGGGCCCACTTCGGGTCTGTCCAGGCCCGCTAAATTCTTCTTATTTTATTAGAAATTGTCGGTAGGAGGTTATATTTAAAAGAATAAATACGATTTCTTCGGGGATTAACTTATAAATACCTTAGAAGCAAAATAATAACGTAGTAAAGCACACTAAAGGAGAGATTGATCAAAATGTCATCCGTTGTTGATTGGGAGATGATGTATTTTATCTATTTTATATTCGCAATGATTCTGCTGGGAATTATAAGAAAGGGATTTGAAGTTTTAGGTCTAAGTTCAAGGGAAATTACTACAATATTCTTCCTCTCTCTGATCTTAAGTTTCATTTATATTCCTATAACTGTCATAAATGGGGCAATTTTGTCAATAAGCATTGGTGGTGCTATAATTCCTTTAGCCATCACATGGAGGCTACTAAAAAGTAAAAGAGTGCGCGCATACGAACTCCTTCCCATCTTTGTAATAGCAACTATTACATCATACCTTACTACGGAGGTTACAGATATAGGAATAGTATCCTATTTCCCATTATACTTAATACCGCCGTTTCTTACAGGATTTTTTGCCTATTTCTCAGCAACCAATTCGGGAAAACCTGTTCCGCCACTAGCGTATTCTGCACAAACTCTAGGGGCAATTTTAGGTGCTGATTTGTTACATCTCCCTGAGATCTTATCCCTTAAACTTCCCGAGGGAGCTAATCTTGTCATAGGCGGCGCAGGAGTCTTTGATATGATTTATCTAAGCGGTCTTTTTGCTGCATTATTTAGCATTGGGGCTGCAAGGGCACTAAAACGCAGAGAAATTGAGTTTGAAGGATTCTCTCTTAAGACAAGGGATATTACAAGGACTGCTAGCACCTTTATAGACTATGAAAAGGAACTTGAAAGGCGTATATTAGGAAAATAAGGCGATGGTCTTGGAGCTAGTATTTGGACCCGTACCTTCCAGAAGATTAGGGAAAAGTCTCGGAGTGAACAACATACCTCCAAAGATATGTAGCTATTCGTGCGTCTACTGCCAGATAGGGGCAACTGTAGTGAAGACAATTAAAAGAAAGAAATATTATGATCCTAACGATATTTATAAAGCCGTAGAAAGTAGATTGGCACAAGCGGAGGCGCCAGAGTATATTACATTTGTGCCAGATGGAGAGCCAACGCTTGATATTAACCTTGGAAGGGAAATAGAGGCTCTTAGGGATTTTGGCATAAAAATTGCAGTTATTACAAACTCCTCACTTCTTTTTATGGAGGATGTTAGAAACGACCTTGCTCGGGCGGACCTTGTCTCAGTAAAAATAGATGCGGGGTGCGAAAAAACTTGGAGATTTGTGAATAGACCTCACAAGAACCTCTCCTTTGAAAGAATTATTGAAGGAATAAAGCTATTCTCCAAGGAATTTACTGGAGATTTAATTACAGAAACAATGTTGATAGATAACGTCAACTATAATTTGGATTTAGAGCATATATCGGACATCCTAAAGTCAATAGGCCCTAAAAAGGCATACATATCAATTCCTATAAGGCCTCCTACAGAACCCTGGGTAGCGCCTCCTAGCGAAGACGTGATAAACAGAGCATATAACATTTTTACTAAAAAGCTTAGTGAGGGCTGCGTGGAACTTCTTTTGGGGTTTGAGGGATATGAATTTGACGTTTCAGGAGATATTGTTAGACAAATATTATCTATTACATCGGTACATCCGCTTAGAAAGGATGTTTTAGAACATCTCTTAAGGCAAAAGGGGCTTTCATGGAATATTGTGGAAAATATGCTTTCCGAGGGAAAAATAGTTGAAGTGGAGTATGGTGGGGAAAAGTTCTATTTAAGGAAATTGCCCGCAATAAAGCGTTAAATTCCTATGGGCATGCCGTCTCCTCTAATATCGCAATAGCCTGCCCTTAGTTTATTGTTTATTATTTCTACGGCTGCTGCTACACCAAGCCTGGAAGGATAAGGAACAACTTTTGCCTCATAATTCGATAAGTGATCCACATGGTAACCTTCTTCTATTTCTATTTTATTGCCCCATAAGTGCCATATAAAACGTGGATGCTCAATTGCCTCTTGTACGTCTAGCCCATAGTAAAATATGTTTGCATAGATTTCTGCATGAAGTTGAGGCCTAAAGTGCCCACCTGAAAGCCCTAGAGCTAATGCCCTAGCTTCCTCGTCAATAATCATTGCGGACAATGTATGTAGAGGCCTTTTCCTTGGCTTAAGAGAGTTAACATGGCCTCTATCCAACGAAAATGACGACGCCCTTGCATTAAGAGTAATACCGTAATTAGGCTCTGTGACGGCGGCTCCAAATGGATAGAACAGTGATTGAACTCCAGAAACAAGGATCCCTTCTTTATCTACGATTGCAAAGTACGTGGTATCGCCTTTAGCGTATTTTTCTTCTTTGCTAGTGTATTTTTGTTTTACTTCTTCTAAGAACTCATTACTTAACATTTTTTCTATGGAAATACGCATATCTCGGGGATCTGAGACAAAGTTATCTCTTATCCAATATACTAGTTTAAACATTTCAAGCGATTTCATAATCCTTTCAGAGGATTTGGGTTTTCCAAGATCCATATTTTCCATGAGCTTTATGAGTTGTAACGTAGAGATTCCTTGGGTATTCGGAGGCATCTCATATACTGTCCTATTCTCAAGTTTTAAGTAGATAGGATTATCAGAAAATGCTCTGAACTCTTTAAAGTCATCATATTCGAGCACACCGCCAACTCCCTGCACATATTCGCTAACGTTCCTCGCTATATCACCTTCGTAAAAGTTTCTGGGATCGTCTTTTATTTCTTCGAGCGTTTTTAACATATTCTTGTAATTTACTATGCGTCCTGGACGAAATTCTTTATGACCGGCGTAGTATGTAGCCCTCGAACCAGGATCTTTCATAAGGGTATCTCGAAGGTTGTTTAGCGTCCTTGCTAAACTTCTAGTTATTGGAAATCCGTCTCTGAGATTTTCTATAACAATAGATACGATTTTGTCCCATTCCATGGAACCAAATTTTTCCCATAGAACCCTCAAACCGTCAATCATTCCGGGAACAACGCATGATAATGGTCCCCTTTGTGGCATCGTATTGAACCCTCTATTTACCATAAGCTCTATAGTAAGTTTTTGTGGTGCATATCCGGAGCCGTTTATGAAGCTTACATTACTGTTCTCATCCATTACAAGTGCGAAGAAGTCGCCACCTAAGCCTCCTAAGTGGGGTATTGTTATTGCTAGCGTTAACGACGTAGCAACAGAAGCGTCAACACTATTGCCTCCCATAGCCAATATATTGCTGCCTATACGAGAGGCTATAGGAGTCTCAGAGGCCACAACACCTTTTAGGGAGTAATATGGTGTTTTAAACATTTTAATCACACACATCTTATGGATATATTTTCTTTCCAAAAGCATCGACGCTATTATCGTAAATTTCTTTTATGTTTAATACATATGTAGGAAAACCTCTTGTACCTACTTTGTGGGGTGCGTGATAAAAGTCGTGAAGAATGTTAGCGTACTCAAAATATGGGCCCCCTAAGTGAACCTCGGCTTCACACCTTACTTCAAAGGCAATATTGGGCGGTATAAAGTAAAGAAGCGTAACCTCACCACCGTCCTTTATGTTTTCCCAAGTATGTTTCTTTGCCAGCTCTAATGTTATCAACTTCGAGAAGTCTATTCTTTCCTCGTCATAAACGAGGTCTAAAAGCGTGCTAACCCTTTCCATAGCATTACCTTTCCTAGAGACAACATCTTTTAGTTTTTCTATGGTTTCTTCTAGAAGTTCTTCCTTTACCACAAATCCTACGCCTTTAACAGAAACGTTAAGGCCATTAGGCCCATAAGTGGCAAAAGCTGGATTATGGCGTGTAGCTTCCATAACGAAGTCTTGCTCTTTAACGTTTCCTTTAACGACGTTTTCAAGGAATTTTCTTCTATTGTAAAATATATGTTCTAGGAACCTTCGAGGAAGCTTTGACATTTTTATTCCCCACTCTCTTTATGCGTTTCTTAGCATATATCACTTTGCTTGTCAAAATATAAACTATAACGAAAAATGGGTTCTAGACACCAAATAATTTTCTAAAAACAACTTCTCCACAGAGTATTTTTGCGTATAGAAAATATTCGGTTTTTTATATCTCAAAAATCATGAATTCAAAAATAAAATAAGATTAGAAGAGGAGAGAGACAATGAATGGAGCCCCGACTAGCGTCATGAACATAACTCCCAAGGAGACACCCATTCTCCAGAAGGCACCGGAGATTACTGCAACCATTATGGCTCCGAAGATTCCCATTATGCCCATGTCGTTATAGGCCAACAATAGTACAATTGCAATAAATAATCCGTATAATGCTTCTGCTGGTATGCGCTTGAAGACAAAGACGGTTATCGTTCTTGAATACTTAATAAGGATTGGATATGCAACCAGTATTCCTAGAAGTACTGAGAAGATGACGATGCCTGCGAGAGTTGGATAGCTATAGGTGTTTAGAATGTAAGATGCAGCATTCATGCCGTTTATCTCAACGCCCTTGAAGAATGGCAATGCCGGTCCAGCACTCATTGGACCTGCAGGTTGTCCAAGTACAATAAGCGGAATCAAGGTACCTCCAATGTACGTAGCGTTCTTTATAGCATCTCTCACAGAATACGCTAGGAGAGCACCTTTGATTTTATCCTTTTGGGTATCTCTTAACGTATCTCCAATAAGGATTGTAAGACCTACGGGTGACATTACGAAAGCAAGGATGGATGTTATTGCAGCCCAGATTGTGGCGTGAATCTGCTCGAGAACGCTTAGGTGTGCCAATGGATTCACTTTTATCTCTTTGATTTTTGTCAGCTTCACTTTCATATAACCTTTTCTAAGCTTTTGCGAGAGATATTCCTTATTAAACATGCTGAATAGTTCGTAAATTAATGGTCCTATGGTAATTCCTAGGAAGAAGCTTATGAACACAGTCTTTCCATATATCGCCCTTAGTCCCTGAATTACTAGGGCAAACATTGGTATGGATATAAGGGCTACGACGGCGTTCTTTGACATAGCCGCTAGCAACAGAAGTCCAGCAAAGAGGATCCAGAACCATCTTGGGATTTCCGCCCCTAAGACTAAGTCTTTTGCAGCCAAGAAATTGCTGAGCGGCATCATCACGAAGG
>CBEVQP010000035.1:0-11174 GCA_965552035.1 uncultured Thermoplasmata archaeon
AACTTAAGAATAAAAGAAAATGATGAGATTCCCTTTATTCCTATGGAGCTAATACCAGATTCGGGTAAATATGCAGGGTGGTTGATGAAAAAATATTCAGAAATATCAAGTGGGACTTTTGTTTTCAAAGATGACATCATTGTAGCTAAAATAACTCCTTCATTTGAAAATGGAAAGCAAGCTCTTTTAACAAATTTGCCTATGGAGTTTGGGTATGCAACTACTGAAGTTTTTGCATTTCATCCTAAGGATGAAGACATAATTAGAGAATATATTTTTGAATACTTAAGGCTTCCAAGGATAAGAAGTGATCTGACTTCAAAAATGGAAGGAACAACTGGAAGAAAAAGACTCCCTCGTAATGCCTTAGAGAATTTGTTAATCCCCCTTCCCCCTCTTGAAGAACAAAAGCAAACCGCTCACATTTTAAGCGTTGTAGATAAGAAAATAGAGGTTGAGCAGAAAAGAAAGCAGAGTTTGAAGGAGTTATTTAAAACAATGCTTCATAAATTGATGAGTGGAGAGATAAGGCTTAAAGAGGTGGAGGTATGATGGCAAAAAAGGTTAAGGGTTAAAAGAAAAGAATAATGGGGGATTTTTTGGCTCTTTTGTAAGAGGTGAAGCAGGGGAGAGAGCGACATCGATATTGTTACATAACTCAAGAGAGGTAAACCACATTTAAAAAATGTTGCGGATCTTGTTGGATTTCTTAAGGAGGTTTTTGGCAAAGAAATGGCCCTTTAGTCCCGGATGGTGTTGGTCCATAAGAATAAAAGCATGTGAAAGAGGAAATAAAGAGGGAATTGAATATGCCTAAGTAAGGAGATAAAGAGCTCGTGATGGACATGCTTATTGCATGTGACTTTATATGTGAAAAGATGCTGAAATGTACAAATGATTTATTTTACGATAATTTTTTATAAGAATGATTTGGTTGTGGATGTTGTGGTAAGGAATGTAGAGATTCTTGGAGAAGCATCTAAAAAATATCTCGGGTGTCCTGAAGAATAAATATCAGGATGTTGAATGGTGTGGAATTGTAAGAACAAGAGATAAGATAAGTTTGGTGTAGATTTTAGGCATAATTTTTTGAGACATAATAACCGTTGACATTCCAGCTCTGAAAGAAAAACTTAAAAAGGATAATAATTGAAAGGAAGAGGATGGGAGATATGAGACTCATAACTGAGAAAAGGGATGTTCAGAATAGGGTTATAAATTACCTTCAGGCGATAGGTTGGGAGTATATTCCGCCTGCTGACTTGCAGGAGAAGAGAGGTTTTGATATTAGAGAACCTTTTATTCTTGAAATTCTTGAAAGAAAGCTCAAAGAACTTAATCTAGGAATAATAACAGATGAAAATGTCGGAGATGTGATAAGGAGATTAAGGCTTATACCTTCCACATTTACAGGTAATCAGGAATTTTTGGAGTATATAAGGGGAAGAAAAACCGTTTATGTTGAAAAAGAGAAAAGGGAGAGAAATTTCAAATTGATTGACTTTGAGAACCCTGAGAACAATCATTTTGCCTTTACAATGGAGTTTTGGTTTGAGGATAGGGAAAAAAGAAGGCTTGATATTGTTCTTTTCATAAACGGCATACCTATCTGTGATTTTGAGCTTAAAAGCCCAACAGTCTGGGAGGCTGAGGAGGAAGCTTTTGAGCAGGTGAGAATATACAACAACGTCTTGCCTGAACTTTTCAAATATATTCAGTTTTATGCTGTTTCAGAAGGAATAAGGCTTTTTTATGGTCCTACATGGAAATATGAAAGTAAAACATTTTATAGATGGAAAGTTGAAAACGGTTTTAATTTTGAGAAAATTGTAAAATCATTTTTTAACAAAAGGGAAGTTATTGAAACTCTACGCTCATACATTGTTTTTATGACCATCGACGAAGAACTCCAGAAATATATCTTGAAACAGCATCAGAGAAGGGCAATTGTAAAAATCATAAGAAGGGTATTAGAGGAAAAGAAAAAGAAAGGCTTAATATGGCATACTCAAGGGGCTTACAAAAGCCTTACAATGATAGTTTCAGCGGATGAGTTAAGGAAGATCCCAGAACTTGAGAACCCTACAATCATTGTTGTGGTTGATAGGATTGAACTGGAGCATCAGATCTATCAGAATTTTCAGGCTTATGGTTATCCAAATATTGTTAGAGCTGAAAGTAAAAATCACTTAAGAGAGTTGCTTAAAAGTGATTATAGAGGTCTCATTATAACAACTATTCACAAATTTGAAGGAATGCCAAAGCACGTAAACACGAGAGAAAATATTATTTTGCTGATAGATGAGGCACATAGAAGTCAGGAGGGTGATTTAGGTAATTACATGCGTGGAGCATTGCCTAATGCTTTTTACTTCGGATTTACAGGCACACCCGTAGACAAAACAAAAGTTGGAAGGGGCACATTCTTAGCCTTTGGTTATCCACCGGACGAACCTTATCTTGACAAGTATACAATAGATGAATCCATAGAGGAAGGGACAACAGTCCCATTATATTACACGCTTGCAAAAACGGAACTTCATGTTGATAAGGAAATGCTTGAGGAGGAATTTTTCAGGGTTGTTGAAGAGGAGGGAATAGCAAGTATAGAAGGAATAAATAAGATCATAGAGAAAGCACAAAAACTAAAGGCTGTGCTAAAGGCAAAGGATAGAATTGATAACATAGCTAAACATATAGCTGAGCACTATACGAAATTTATAGAACCTCTTGGATTCAAGGCTTTCATAGTTGCAGTTGATAGGGAGGCATGTGCACTTTACAAAGAGGCAATTGACAAGTATTTACCGCCAGATTACACAAAAGTTGTATATACACGAAATTATAAAGATAGCGAACTGCTCAAAAAATACCACATTTCTGATGAGGAAGAGAAGAGAATCAGAAAAGACTTTAAATCGCCTGAAAAACTTCCTAAGATTCTTATTGTTACCGAAAAACTTCTTACCGGTTACGATGCTCCTATCCTCTATGTGATGTATCTCGATAAGCCATTGAAAGATCATACTTTGCTTCAAGCAATAGCAAGGATAAACAGGCCTTACGCAGGAAAAACATGCGGATTAGTTATGGATTATATAGGAATCTTTGAGAATCTACAGAGGGCTTTAGCATTTTATTCAAGAGATGTGGAAGCGGGTCTTATCGACTATGAAAAACTCAAAGAGAGGTTTAAAGACCTAATGCAGAAATCTGATGAGATCTTAAAAGAGATTGATTTAGAAGATGAGGAGAAAAGAATCCAGAATATAATTGATTATTTCTTTGACGAAGAAAAGAGAAAGGAATATACAAAAATCTTCAAGCAGATTCAGGAGATATATGAAATTTTATCCCCAGATGAATTCTTGAGAGATTATATTGAGAGATATAAACTGTTGGTGCAGATTTATGAGATAATTTATCAGACTTATAATCCAGAGGCGGAGAGAAGAAAAATAAGAAGGGATATTCTTAAGAAGACCGAAGATCTAATAAAAGAAAATGTTGAGCTTTTGCATATAGCGGATAATCTTCCGCTTTATGAAATAAATGAGGATATAGCTAGCACTATTAAAGCGGACAAAGTTACTCAAAGGGTAAAAGTTGCAAGTCTTTATAGAAGTATAAAAATACACATTGAAAACAGAAGAAAGGAAAGTCCCTATTTAGTTTCGATAGCCGAAAAAGTTGAGGAGATTATTTCGCAACTAAGAGAGAGGCAAAGAAGTGTAGAATCCGCCTTAGAGGAATTAACAAAAATAGCAGAGGATATAGCAAAAGCAGAAGAAGAGCAAAATAAGTCAGGGCTTGGCAAAGAGGAATTCAGTTATTTCTGGATACTGAAAAGACATGGAATAGAGAATCCTGAGAATGTTTCTAAAAAGATTTGTGAGATAATTTCTAAGGGAGAACACTGGATTTTTAATGAAAATGTAGAGAGAGAATTGCGAAAAGAAATTTACAAGGTTTTATTAGACTACAACGGTGATATTGTGGAATTGGTTAATGAACTACTTGGAATTGATAAAATTATGAGAAGTGAAAACTTATGAACGAAATCACACGGGAAGACATATTAAAACTATGTGAGAAGTGGCAAAAAGAGCTAAAAGTAAATGTGAAGAGGGTTCAAATAAGAGAGATGAAAAATAAATGGGGTTCTTACTCAAGTAATGGAATTCTTACCCTCAACAAAGAATTATTAAAATTTCCCCTTAAATGCGTTGAGTATGTTGTGGTCCATGAACTTCTACATAGAATAATCCCAAATCACGGACGAACATTTAAAACTTTACTTTACACTTACATGCCAGAATGGGAGGAATTGCATAAATATCTGGAGAACGATGAAAGAAAGTAATAAACATGGCGACGGGTGGTTCCATGGAGGAGATATGCAGGGGCAGGATTCAAAACTTCAAAGGAGAATATACAAGTGTGATGAGTGTAAAGAGGATATTGAGCTCTGGGAGGAGCAGGTTATCCCGGAACATGGACTTAGCCCCAAGTGGGGTTGGTGGTTCAGGAACAAGTTTCCATGTCAAGCTGATGTGGGGTACGTTTTCTTTAGGTATGATGGGAGATCGGAGTACGTGTTTGTGGCTTTGCGTCCAAGCACGGCGTGGGTGTTTGACACGGCTGACTTCTTCCTGGCTACGTTGAAAGCATGCGGTCTTGTAAGGGAGGTTTTTAAGCTTAAGAGGGATACCTTCGTCTTTTACGAGGGTTGCTTTGTCACCGACCTGATAAAGTGTAGAAGGAAGGCGAGGGATGTGGGGAAGAACGTTCCCAGCCGGTGCTTACACTTTCTGAGGGAGGAGCTTGAAATAGTCAGGGCGTGCTCTGGGAAAGAGCCTAAGGTGATAGCGGTTGGAAAGGACGCCAGAGACATATTATGGAGGCATAGGAATAAACTTGGCGTTCGCTCTTGGAGCCGCTTCAAGCGGAGGGAAGAGGCACCATGCATATACCTTCACAGCTACGCTGAATGGCGGGGAGAAGAGGACGTCAAGAGAAGTGAAACCTTCAAGAAATATGTTGCTGACATAAAGAAGGAGATGAAGAAATTTCGGTGGACAGTAAGCATAGCTACAGGATAGGCTAACATCCTGTAGCCATACACATCAACGCTTTCCCCATTCAAACTGAACGCGGCAACTCGATCTACTCCTCTCAATTCTAAGCTTCACTTCCACAATGTTCCCTCTCAAAGAAACACCCTTTAAACGATCAAACAAAGCTCAAACAGACTAATCATCTTTCCAGCATTCCACTCCCTTTTCTATAGCCGCTTACAGGCACACTTCTTAAATTTGGAACCAGGCTCATCACTCCTTCAAACTCTCAAATGCAGGAGGACTTCTTCAAACAACCCACCACTTCCCCCCGGGACTATTCTTCCAGAAAAGTTCGTTCGCACCCATCCTCCTGTCAAACATCAAAAACTTAAATCCCCCAAAACATTCCATTCACTCATTACTTGCATCTTCAACTTTCACCAGAAAATTTTACTCCCCCACAACGAAGCCATCTCAAGGGAATATACAATCAGTATATTACTAACTAAAAAATATTTTTCTAATCTAAGTTGCCTCTTTCTAGGGTAGCTTCCACAGTAATTTTTTAAAATTTAAACAATTCTAGTTTCTTCATGATCTCCCTTAACTCGCTTAATAACTCTGCTACTCGTCTAACGTCCGAAACGGTCCAATAAATAAACTTAGGTAATTGTAGGCCATCTGCCTCTCTTTGAACACGATTTATCCTCTCTTCATCCGATACAATAATTATCTTTTGCACCATTGGCTCTGACTGAGCTCTAATCAAGCTTAACAGAAGTGAACTTATGTTTTCATCTTTATAGACTTCAAATGCATACCTTACTTCTCCAAAGTTCCCTATTCTTGCTCTCCAAACAACATCAACTTTAACTCTGGAAGCTATTGGTGCATCACTATCAACCTCAAAACCCAAACTCTGTCCTATCCCTAGTAGCATCTCCTTAATCTCATCATGATCAAACTCTTCTTCAACCTCAACAACTACCTGTCCCCGCCCAACCTTAACAGCAATATAATAAAGGAACAAATCAACATCCAGTAGATTTGGACTCGAAACCTCCTCATCCTCCAGAAGAGCAGCTATTTCCTTCATCACAGCATTAACTCTCTCATACTCTTCTCCCGAAATATCATATTTCTTAACCGGAATTACACGCTCAAGTCCCAAAATTTTCAACCCTTCCCTACTCCTCCGATTCCATATACCACACTCATCTGGATTTACATACGCAAGTATCTCTGTTATCCGCGCTGGACCCATCCCCTTTACCGTCCTTCTAAAATTATCATAACGTTCTGAAAGCGGCCTATCAGACCATAAAAGCTTCAACAATTGCTCTCTTAATTTATCAATTCCACCAATGGATGATAAAATCCTTTCAGTAGGGTAATGTATGTTGGTCCATAGTTGGTTTGCCCAAAGCATTTCCATGATCCTTATGAAGTCGGCCTCTGTAAACTCTTCTAAAGCATCTCTAGAAAGCATTTTAGGAAATACCTTGAGCTTTTGCATTCTTTCTTCCAGCCATTTTTCCCCCTCCTCCGACCTTAAAAACTCATAAAAACCCGGCAAATAATCTTTTATTCTCCGAACAACCTCTTCGGGAAGAGACAGCATATTACCAACTAGATGAAAAATGATTTTTAAGTTTTTCGTCTTAAATTTTTCATAAGGAAAAATCTTAATTATAAAAAGAACTTAATAAGTCAATTCTCAATCAGTCTTCTCTAAATGCACTTAACTAGGAGAGTCTAATTTCTGTTTCAAAGTACACACCACAACTCAATAACCTTATGAAGGCTAATTCTCTTTAGGACATCTAAAAAGTAGATATACTTAGTTAGATAGGAAAACATTGGCTCGTAGAGAAAAAGGGGGATAAGGGATACATTATTCTAGTTTCTAGTACCATTGAGTTAGGTTTGCTTGGGATGGGAAGAGAGTCTCTAAAAGTTCTCCTTTCTTATGTTCTCTTAACATTCTTTTACTTGAAACGTAATTCTTTATAGTACTATGCTCTAAGAAGAATTCTGTTTGTGCTTTGAATTCTTCATCGAGGCGTTTCGAGTTTTCCGTGACATTATAGTTTTTGTTAAGAAGTTTTTGTATGAGGTCTTCGTCTTTAATATGCTCCGTTACCCTGACGTAATAGTAAGTTTTTGGATCCAGCACTCTTGCCTTATGGAGCAATAATTCTCGTTTACTCATCCTAGAGGCGGGTTCTATAGGTCTTCTTGGCTCTCTATTTGTACCTATGATGTTTGCACCTATTATGGGTGCTAGCACGTCTGATGCAGGACTATTCGCGTCTTTCAAGTTTGATATTATTTCTCTTCTAATGTTTGTTGCGTAAATAACGATATCCTTCAATTCTCCCTTTCTCTCGATTTCATCGGAAATAACTCTTATTCTTGCAATTCTAGTTTCGGAAACCGGAAACCCCTCAAAGTCGAACCACAAACACTTATACTCTTTTTCAAGGTAATGGTCTATGATCCTTTTCAATTCGTTAACACCAAATCTAAGAGATACCGGAACGAAAAGAGGTTTATTGTTTCTTTTATCCAAGAAGTCTACCGCATTGTCTACAAAATTAAGGTATTCATCTAAACTTATAATGCTACTTTTTACTCTTTTTCCATTCTTACTCGTAACTTTTTCTATTTTCACGTTTGGTATAAGAACTATTGGGCGTGAAAATGTGTAAAGATACGCTAGATATCCCTCTACTTTCCCCATACCTAGCATAGATGGGTTAAATTGCAACGTTGCTGCGACGACAAATCCATGTTCTCTGAACCATTTTTTAAAAGCAAAATGCTTTTTTATTTCCTCTTCGTCTCTTTCAGCTAAAATGCTTTCTACTCCCTTTTCGGTTACATATAAAGAAGACTCGAACATCTTAATTTCGAAACTTTCCCGATACTCTTCAAAAACACTTTTTGTTATAGTTTTTGCATTAATCACCTTTACTGGCCTCTCTACTCTTAAGTTTCCCACCTTAAATCTTTTAATGTTAAATTCAGATTGCCTATCCAACATGCACTCTTTCACTTCAATTACCGTTCTCATCTCAACAACCCTCAATTTCCTTAATCACGTCTTCTATTATTCTCTCGTTTATTCTAAACTTAGATTTCTTTATGCCCAGTAAAATAGATATCGCTTCATTTTTATCAAAAATTGCATAATTACAGCAACATTTTTTTATGAAGCCTATGGTTCCAACCATGCTTCCGGAAAGTCCCTTTAAATTTTTTGAAACGAACTTTCTTGCGTCTTCATCATCAAGTACAAGTATAACCCTTTCTCCTAAATAATCCATTACATATGCTATTGCAATTGCTTCATGCTCTCCCCTAGAAATTTCGTCACTTGACATAAAAGGTTTAAGAACTTCTTCAAAAGCCTCATACTCCATGAGGGTCGCATTTTCGATGTGATAGCTTATTTTCTGGTAATTTCTGGATTTAGAAATTTCGTTTCTAACTATTCTCCCCAGAACAAAGTTAAATTCTTCATAGGTCATAATCTTAGAGAGGCTTTCCGGCCTTTCGATATCGTCGAGGAAGCAGATGAAAAAAGTCGAATTAGGTATAACCTTAATCTTTTCCACCTTCTTCTGCCACCTCTCTGTATCTCTTCTCCGTGATTAGACCCTTCTCGAAGAGTTTCCGCGCTGTCTCCTTTCTCTTGTCTGGTGCCAGTAGCCTTTCCGAGATGTCAGACCTCTCCCTGTACTCTGGATATGACAGGTAGATTAGGGTTAGGAGTTCCTCCTTGCTCAGCCTGTCATAGAGCTCCCTGATCATTTTCAGGGTTGCAAGAAGCCTCCTAAAGCGCTCATCCCCCCTACCCTCCTCCACCAGCCTGTTAAATAACTCCCTACCCTTCTGGGTGAGGAAAATCCTGTCATCTTCTATTTTGAAGGCGTCAACGTGATGCAGGGGGTTCCGCACAAGCTCGTTGACCACGTCCGAGTAAGGACCCTTATAATGCCTCTCAAACTTGATAAACCTCCGGACAGCCTGGTTCACCCTGGAAAGTATGAAGAGCTCCTTCTCCAGGTGGAGAAGCGACGGCAACGGCCTGTCCACCACCCCAAGAAGCAAAACAATGTACCTTTCAATGACCTCAAGCCTGTCAAGAACTCCAACCCCCATCATCCAGCACCCCCCACAAAATAGAAAACACTCACAAATAAAAACTTACAGATGGAAACACGCTCCAGCCACTATGGTAAAACAACATGATAAAACAACGAAAACCCAACAAAGTTAGAATATTTCACACATTCATATCCCATACGACATAGACCATTACTTACACTTTATTACTACAAACATTATCATTGAGGAAGATTTCGCCTTTCATCATTCTTTCATGATCATCAATTGTAAAACCCGACTTACCCTTGCAAACCCAAGGAAGGGTAAATGCGTAGATAAATGAAGAGATTTTAGGAAAATGCTGAACACAATGGTTTGAAAGGTTAATTTCTAAAAGACCTTTGTTAAATCTCTAAAAGAAATCACCTTTAGGATCAGGTCTTCCTTAAGAGAGGAATTAACCTCCGGGAAATGAAACCCAAAACAACAATTACCGAATAAAACTTTCATTAAATATCATACGAAAAAATATTTATGAAAGAAAATTATAAGAATTCCCAGTGAGTAATGTAGGGATTCTCGAAACCCTTAGCCTTAAAGACTTCTATACCGTCATTTTTGAAGACGAAAATAAAGAGAGGAAAGAGGAACGTTTCAAAAAGAGAAGCGAGGTTGAGGACTTCTTGAAATTTGAAATTCTCAAAGCTACATGGGGTGTTTCATCCTCTGAGAGGCGTAAAAGCGTAATGAAGGAGAGGTTAAGAATGGTTGAAGATGAAATAAAAGCAGCTAACGAACTGTTTATAGAAATTGCTGAAAAATCAGAGCTTCTTTTAAAGCTTAGGGAGATGTCCGAGCTTGTGAAGGCTTGGATGAGAGACCCGGAAGTTAAGCAAATGCTCGTTGGCCTGATTGAGCACAGAGCTTAAATTTATTTTTTGAAAGTTCTTACCAACTACTGCAACAATTGCTATTGTTGCCGTTTGTTTTGGCCATGCTGGTGTTGTACTTGGTCGGTGTTTCACTTGTTTTAGTAGCATACGTTGAGAAGTACAAGCCAGAAAAGTGGTTTTTCCGGAGTAGGAAAGACAGGCACATTTCAACCAGAACAGTTCAGGCAATCTTTGAGTGGGCAGGAAATAAAGCTGGTATTAAAAAGGGATGTTACAATTCATTCCTTAAAGGCGTTCAACCGCATTTTACTCGAAAGTGGAGTTGATCTGGGATATATTCAGGAGCTGCTTGGACATAAGCATTCGAAAACAACAAAGATTTATACTAATGTGAGCACTAGAAATCTGAGTAAGATTAAGGGTCCGCTGGATTTGATGGAAGGTAAGAAGTATTCAGAATGAGTATATACCCAATGCAGATATAACTCCAAATTGGCATGATATATGCGTTGCGTATATGAAACGAGTTATCGGAAATTCGTAAAGGAGGTGTAAAAATGTGTAATTGGAGAGATATAACATTTAGATATGGAAGAGGTCAAATCACAATACCTGCAGACGTCATTAGAGATGCTTGTCAAATAATCTGGGAGTCAGCCAAAAGGAGGCAATTTATTACTTACACGCAGTTGATGAGTCGTCTTAAAGCACTAGGATATAAGAGAATAAATAGGGGGACGATTGGAGCAATTGTTGGAGAGGTTAGTAATCAGGTAGCACAGAATACTAATCCGTCTATATATCCATCAGCAATTGTGGTAAGAAAGGGAGCAAATAAACCGGGAAGTGGCTTTTGGGGGCTTAATATGGGGACAAACCCTCCTTCAGGAATACCATCAGGGCAACGGAATCTTGCAATCCAACAATATCAAAATGATGTATTCACGGGAAATTGGAATTGTAATTGTTAATTAAATGAAAAATGCTGAGAGCTTGAGGGGGACAACGTGAACTTCTGATAAAAAGCGGGTATGCGGTTTGCTTCGCACACCCAAAGTCTCGGATTCGCCTCACACTTCGCATTCCACAAGATGTATAAGTGAGAAGT
>CBEVQP010000036.1:0-10876 GCA_965552035.1 uncultured Thermoplasmata archaeon
ATGAGATATGCGTCCGAGTCTACGAGAGCGAGGATTTCTCCCCGGGCCACTTTGGGTAAAAAAGGCTTATATCTTTGCTAGGGATAAATACCTCTCAAAGCGCTCTTTAATCCATGTTTCAATGGCTTCAATTATTTCATCTCTTCTCTTTGGTTCAAATAAATGTCTAAATCTATCTTGTAGTCTTAGAAATTCCTCAACAGGCTTGAATTTTGCTTTTCCTTCTGCAACAAGTTTAGTATATCCGTTAAATCTTAACTCGCCATCTTCATATTCATATAGTAACCAAAATCCAGTTTCGACAGCCATTTTACCTAGTGTCATCGTCATATCGCTAGGGAATCTCCATCCTGGTGGACATGGAGCTAGTATTTCCACGTATCTAAAACCTTTCTTTTCTTTCGCTTTCTTTATCTTATCATAGATGTCTGTTGGATACCCTACTGACGTCGATGCAACGTAAGGAACATTGTGTGCTATCATTATCAGCCCCATATCTTTCATATGCTCAGTTTTACCGGTCCATGTAGTAGTGGTCCACGCTCCAAGAGGGGTTGCTCCAGAACGTTGAATACCGGTGTTGCTATACATTTGGTTGTTATAACAGACGTAAAGAATATTGTCTCCACGTTCTGCCGCACCAGAAATTGCTTGAAGCCCAATGTCATATGTTCCACCATCTCCAGCCCAGCCAAGAATGGTAATATCCTTTCCTAGTACTTCAGCAGCTGCAGCAGCTCCCGAAGAGACTGCAGCAGTAGTCTCGAAAGCAGTGTTAAATACTGGTATCTTTATAGCAGCTCCTGGAGCAATTCCTTGAATAACAGACGTACAACACGCGGGAATGAACATAACGGTATTTTTGCCCAAGGCTCTTAATGTTGCTCTCATAGCAATACCTATAGGACACCCCGCACAAGCAGCATTACCCTTAAGCAAATATTCCTCCATTTTAGCTAAGTCCTTAATAGAGACCATTTATGATCACCATCCTTCAGACCCATACCAATAGACTCTATCCTTCACTTCACCCTTCATTATTCTCCTGACGACGTTTGTTATGTCCTCGTAAGAGACGTCAACACCGCCTATTCCAATAAATACATCATGTATGTCCATTTGTTTCTTCTCAAGAACCAATGTTGAACCCAAATCTTCCAAAATTTGACCATAAGCGCCCATTGAGGTTGCTCTTTCTAATATAATAGCTTTCTCAACGTTTTCCAATGCCTTAATAATGTCTTCTCTAGGGAATGGTCTAAAGAAGTTTATCTTGACTACTCCAGCTTTTATGCCCTCTTCTCTTAAAATATCTGCTGCAATTTCTGCTTCCTCTGCAATTGTGCCCATAGATATCAATGCGAGTTCAGCGTCTTCCATCTTATAGGTCTTAATAAGTCCTTCATAGTCTCTTCCGCACAACTCCTTAAACTCTTTAATCGCTTCTTTAATCACATTTTTTGCATGTTCCATGGACTTCCACATGTCCCATCTAAGTTTCATTGTTTCGTCTGGCGTAAAGATGTTGCCCATTATCACAGGATCGTCCGGATCTAGTTTCCAAATTGGATCATACTCAGGTAAAAACTGGGCTACCTTTTCGCCAAGTATTTCAAAAGGCATGCTCGTGTGAGTCAGAACGAATGCCTCAAGGTTTACCATGGCAGGAAGCGCTACCCTCTTATCTTAAGCAATCCTATATGACATAACAACAAGATCGTAAACTTCCTGAGGATTTGCCGCCCAACTTATTATCCAGCCAGTATCTCGCTCAGCTAGAGCATCTCCCCAATCAGCCCATATATTCCAAGGAGGTCCCATAGCTCTGTTTGCAACGGCCATCACTACAGGAAGTCTAGCATTGGCTGCAAACCAAACCATTTCATGCATTAATGCAAGTCCATGAGAAGCTGTGGCCGTAAAAGATCTTACACCCATTGCTTCGGACCCAATAATAGCCGCCATTGCACTATGCTCTGACTCTACACGAATCATTTTTGCGTCCATTTGACCATATTCTATGAATTGAGCTATTTTTTCAACTATTGTTGTCTGAGGGGTTATTGGATAAGCTGCAATGACTTTTGCTTTAACATCTTTAACAGCATATGCTACAGCAGAGTTTCCAGTGTCGATAATCACCTTTGATGTCATTATCTTTCCCTCCTCATCGATATTGCCTTAACAGGGCATTCGCGTGCACATACACCACAGCCTTTGCAGTACACATAATCAATCTCCGGATATTCGTCTTCTCTTATACTGATGGAGGCTTCTGGACATGAAACAACACAAATATTACACCTTATGCACTTCTGGTAATCTATTTCAGGTCTAAAAATACGCCACGAGCTAGTCTTTCCCGAAACCCCTATTTTAGGTCTTGATATAGGAAGATACTTTATAACATCGCCCTCCAAATTTAATGCACCTCCTTGACCTCATTAAAAGCCCTCATTATAGCTTCAGAATTCTTTTCAGCAATGGCACCTCTCCAATTTTCTTTTATGGCCTCTACAAGATTTTCCACTGGAATGTTGAATACCTTTCCAACTGCTCCTAAAATAGCCGTGTTTACTACTGGGATTCCAGCAATTACAAGTCCCAAATCCAAGGCTATTGATGTACAATCCACACAGAACAACCTAAATTTTTGAGGATCAATTTTTTCTTTTACTTTGTTGGGATCTGACGTATTTACAATAACAACCCCGCCTTCTTTGAGGTCTTTAGTCACATTTACAAGATCTAAAAGGCTATCATCCAGTACAACCACAGCATCCGCACTCCTAATCATGCTATGAGTCTTTATTTGTTCTTTACTCATCCTAAAAAAAGCTCTTACAGGAGCTCCTCTCCTTTCTGCACCAAAAAACGGATAGGCCTGAACTCCTTTGTATCCCGACTTATATGCTGCCATAGCTAAAAGTCTCGCTGCCGTTACGGCACCCTGGCCTCCTCTGCCATGGAAAACTATTTCAATAAGGTCCTTTAGTCCCATAACGTTTGCACCTCACTTCTAAATAGGAACAAGTATGTTATAGCAAAATTCTTTAAGTTGGTTCCAAACAATACATGGCGTGTGTTAGGAGAGCCCCTTAATCAGGAGCTTCTTTAAACACTTATTAATTATCTCACCCTAAGTATATATCTCCTCCGCGCTTTCATGTCCTTGTAGAGTGATAATATGATGTATGTTTGAGAGTTTAAGTCTTTTATACTTTAAAAGGGTTTTTCGAAGAAAATAATTCGACTTTAAAAATAAGATTTAGGGAAAAAGCGGTATCTTAATAGTTACATCAGGAACTATGACTTCACTCACAAAGTCTCTAAGATCATTAGCCAAATGCTCAGGTTCTTCGCTATGAAATATTACTACATTCTCAGGACGTGATTCTTTTACAAATCTTAGTAATTCGCTGTGACCAGCATGGGCAGAGAAGTCAAAGAACCTAACCTCAGCATTGACAGGCATCTTTATTCCTTGAAGATCAATATGTCCTGTCTCAAGTAGAAGTCTCCCATTAGAGCCCTCAACTTGATATCCTACTAGATAGATTGCGTTCTTTGGATCGTCTCTTATTTTTGATAGATAATAAAGAGCAGGACCTCCTTCTAACATTCCAGAAGTAGCCACAATTATGTTTCCTTCCTTAAGAGCCTTTTTCCTCTGCGATGGGAGTTGTATGATATTTACTTCTTTCAGGGCTTTTTTTAGTTCTTTATGATTACGTAAATATTCAGGATATGAAAGATATATCTTAGAAACTTGTGTTCCCATGCCGTCGTACCAAATTTCATATCCTCCTCGTTTAACAAGCATCATTATGGCCTCTTGCGATCTTCCTACAGCAAATGCTGGTATAAGTACAACTCCCTCTCGAGCCACTGCGTCCTCAACAGCATCTAAAAATTCCTTTTCAACTTTAGATCTTTGTGGGTGTTCTCGACCAGAATATGTACCTTCAATGATTACAGTATCTGCCCTAACAGGTGTAGCAGCGTCCACCAAATGTGTGGGTACTGTGTTTATATCTCCCGTAAAAAGTGCGGATCCTATTTCTGTTTCGACTTTAAACATCGTTGCTCCAGGTATATGGCCTGCAGAATATAATTTCACTGCAAGATCCCCAGTATTTACTGACTCACCAAAATTCAAATAGGCCATACAGGAGCCCTTGTAAATATATACCTCTTCGTTAGAGTAGGGGATGGGATAACCCTCTATATTTGCCACCTTTATCGCATCTCTATGGAGAATCTCCCCCACTTCGTGAGTTACTGGTGTTGCGTAAATTTTTGGCCTATATCTTGCTGAAAGCCACGGTGCTAAGCCCGAGTGATCTAGATGGGCATGGGTTACAAACACATCCATTACGGGTGGCGATTCGATAGGGTACTCTGGCGGGTTGGACGGTTTCATCCCATAATCAAAAAGTGCTATGGGGGATCCTTCCTTTAGCAGTAGCATTCCCACTCTTCCAACTTCTCTTGCTCCTCCTAGGAACATTATTTCGTACATTTTCACCTTCCTCAACTTCTTAGATTTTAACCTGACTTGTGATTGAATTGTAAGATCTTAAGTCCGCATTCTAAATGATTTTCTATTATATATTTTCAACCGTGATGCGCATTAACGTTTCATTCTCTATAAAAGATCTATAATACAGGAGTGTTGTTTTCAGGATAAATGGCCGATAAAATCTTGGTTCTATACTTTGTCCTGTATAAATTAGGGGTTATGGTAATACCCTTTTAACCATAAGCCAGCCATCTTCTCCGTCGTAATATCCCCTCAGTTTTTTCACCTTTTTGAATCCAAGACTTTCGTATAGGCTAATCGCGGCAATGTTCTTTTCGTGTACCTCCAGGCTAATTTCTCTAACACCATATCTAGCAGTTAGTTTCTTTATTATCGCCTGCATTAACTTTTTACCAATGCCAAGCCCCCTATATTTTTTATCAACAAAAAGCACCAATATCCGTCCAGAATCTTCACTTGAAAGTACACCCATTACGAAACCTGCTATTTTATTATTCTTTTCTGCTATTAGTATTAAATCTCTATAATTTTCGTATATTAAGACATAAAGATCCTCGCTATGATATATTCCCTCCTTTGCAAGCATTGAAAGCATTTCTATAATATCGGATTCCCTACATTCTCTGATCCGTATGTCATCTTGACTTTCTTTCATCTATTTCACTCCTAAGATACCATCCTATATCTACTATATTTTTAACCTCCACGACTCTCAAATTAGCTACCCTCGCTTTCCCAAATCCGAGGAATCCCTTCTCGTAACTCAGTACAATTACTATATCTCCATCTTCAATATCTGGATCCCAATAGTCTATATCCGGGCCTGACGCATCTTTTCCATAAGTAAAATTTATGCTGCCTTCTTTATCTAAGAATACTCTCTTTTTTGTTGCGTATTTAGATACTATGTATCCGCCAGCCAAAGATAACGTAAATGTTTTTCCTTTGAACTCCCCTAAAGTTATCCCAGCCGAGTATGGTTGAAATATCTCTATAAGTTCTGATAATTCTTTTTTCACCAAAAATGCTTCTTTACG
This sequence comes from uncultured Thermoplasmata archaeon, assembly GCA_965552035.1. Lineage (GTDB taxonomy): Archaea > Thermoplasmatota > B47-G6 > B47-G6 > B47-G6 > B47-G6. Next base: position 5,581 of record CBEVQP010000036.1, read on the forward strand.
CGTTATTTCTAGAATATATATAACGTGGCCTCTCAAAACATTTTCAGGAACGTTTTTGCCAAAGTATTCCAATTTTGAAATAATTATACTCCCTTCTTCTCTTGTAGGTCTTCTCCATATTCGCCTAATCGCTTTTTTTCCTGAGGATTGCATAAAAGGCACCTAAAGTTTTCTGTTTATGCGTATAAACCCTCCAAACGCCCTCTAGGTTATATCCTTCAGATGGTCTAAAATTCTTTATTGGCCATTCCTTAATTAACTCCATTCCAAGATCCTCAACTGCAAATACAATGTTGTGTTCGTTTTCTTCTGGTGCATAGGTACACGTAGAATAGACCAAAATTCCTCCGGGCTTTAGAACCTGCCATGCGGCCTTAAGAAGGTCTCTTTGTAACGAAACCCTGCTCTTGTACTCCTGTAGCTTTATTCTTTTCCTTTCTGGATCTCTTGGAATTACGCCTTCACCTGTACAGGGGGCGTCTAGCAGAATTTTATCAAATTTAACATTATACTTTACTATCTTCCTTCCATCGCCCCTAATAAGTAAAACGTTTTTTATTCCTAATCTATTAATATTAGATCTCATTGCACTCATTCTTTCCCTTGAAATATCAACTGCAATAATTTTAGTCTTTTCATTTGTAATTTGAGCAATATGTGTGGTCTTCCCTCCCGGAGCCGCAGCAAGATCAAGAATAAGTTCGCCCGGCTTAGGATTTAGTAAAAGTGGAGGTATCATGGAGGAAAGATCCTGAATATAAAAATACCCAAGAAGATATTCTTTAGAAGACGATATAGAATATGGTTCATATAATACCTCAAAAGCATAATCTAAAAAAGTTTGTCTAAACTTAAATCCCTGTTTTTCTAGTTTTTCTATGAGATTTTCTGGAGATATCTTGAGCGTATTAACTCGTATGAACTTCCTGTTGTATTTCTCCAAAGATTCTATGAAACTCTTTAGTTCTTGGCCTAAAATAATTCTAAACCTTGCTATAAGTTGTGGTGTATAACCATACTTTTTTGCAATTTCAAAATCTTCTTTCGTGGGATTTGGCCATGAAATCTCTGTCATATTAGCTTACCTTGAATCTTTCCTAGAATTATAGAGATGTCTGTTTTTAATATTACGTCCTTCGTTTCATTAAGTTCTTTTTCCAATACGTCCAGAAAAGTCTTAAGATCTAAAATGTTCTTTTCTTTTATTATTAGGATTATCTTATCTAAACGTTGGATATACGGAGCAACGTCCTCTAAAACTCTTAGAATATCTTTGGGAACTTCTTTTTCCAGCTCAATCATAAACATCCCCAAAATCCTTGCTTGTATACTATTTTCTACTGCCCCTATTTATAGAATAAGTATTTGGTTTCATTAATGGAGTTTTTGGAAAAAGGAGGACTTGCAATTAGTGGTGGGGGCGCTGGGATTTGAACCCAGGTCAGCGGGTCTCTCCCAATCCGCTAGGTTGACTGGAGCCCGCCAGGATGCCAGGCTACCCCACGCCCCCACCCATCATACGATTAATCCTCTATTTCTCTTTCTTTCTCTTTTTTCTCTTCTCATGCGTTTTTTGCGCCATTTCCAACGCATTCTCCCTGCTTTCTTCCAGTTTCTAGAGCTACGTTTCACGTACCCACCTCCACTATTCAATGGTTAGATTATACTTCTCCTTTTAAAGTTTACTAGTACGAAGCATCTTCATGGGGTTCGCTGAATAAAGCCTCTGGTGCGGGCGCCGGGATTCGAACCCGGGCAACGGGCTTGGGGGGCCCGTGTCCTACCAGCTAGACTACGCCCGCAGTCATATACACCTAATCTTACATCACTTTTTAATTTTGCTACCCTTTAATAGTATAAAAATAATTTGTTTTTGCGTTTTTAGCTCGGTCTAACCTCTGATTTTACAGAAAGGATTGCTGCTAATACGAAAAGTACCATGTGGAGAATGAATATAATCACTACTGCGAACAAAATCGGTACAGCAACTTTAATTGAGTAGCGGATCAAAAAAGTTCCAAAAATTATCGAAAATATGACAACAAGAAGTTCAATAGCAGTTTTATATCTCTTTCTTGTTTTTTCTGTCATTAGCGTCTCTATATTTTTTGACTCTCTAAAAAGAGTCTCTATAGAGTCGTCCATTACCTCAAATAAAATAGTAAACTCATAAAGAAACGCTATAGACAAAACTGTAAAAATAGCATTCACAACCCACTTTAGGCTAGTAGCTCCAAAAATGCTAGAAATAAAAACTATGAGCAGAAATATCATGTATGAAATAAACGATGGGATTATGCTAGAAGCTAGAATCATTTTTGGGCTCATTAATTTTTTAAGATCCTTTATCGACTTTTCTACCGTAGAGTAAAATCTTGTTATTGGATAAAAACCATAAAACAATAGAGCCATCAGCACCGGTGTAGAGATTTCTCCAAAAGTTATTTGAAAGCCCGTATGAGTTATCCTATTGGCCAACAGTTCCTCAATAAAAACTATCCAAGAAATTAGAAATACTACAAAATATGGCTCGTATAGGTGTTCATATCTCTCCGTTTCAACATTTTTTGATTCCTTAAAATACTTATAAACTAACGCCATAATCAGGACTGCAATACCAACGAATGCAATAGAGAATACCATGTCAAATGGCCGAGAACTTTCCCAATACCCTATCGTCTCGATTACTGACTTTTGAATTGCCACTGTAACTAAAATTAGAATTGTGTATGATATAATCCTGCTGTGTCCTGATAAAGTAAGATATATCGTAGAAAATATTGAAATTGTAATTAAAAACAAGAAAACGCTACTAAAGTAAGTATGGAAAAATAAGAGCCAGATACATATAATAACAATGGCATAAACTATTGAAGAAAGAACATAAAAGACAAATGCGGGAGCTCCTATTTTATTAATCCATACGCTATCATAGAGACCCTGAACGACTCTTCTAAGGGTTAAAAACTGAAAGAGAATATCTAAAAGTATGGAAACTGCAAAAAACACGGTACCTATAATTAAAAGATGTATTAGGTTAAACCCTGAATATGAAGCTACAATATACGAAAGTATTGCGGTAAATACTCCTGCAGATAGGACTCTATATAAAATTATATCGTAATTTTTTGTGTATTTCATTTTTGAGATTCTGAGAAAATCGTCCTCGCTTAAAAATTTTCTTACATCTCTCTTTAACGTTTCTTCAATAATTTTTTTAAACACTAAATAGATCAGAAGCGTAATAATAAGTCCTAGAAAAATGTATAACAAAAAGATTTCCATTTAGCTTAACCTCCGCTATCCACCTGAAAACGCTATAATAACCACTATCTTGTCTCCGTCTTCTACCCTTTCCGTTATAGGAATTGGTCTGTTATTCTTTAAAACAACTACACTATCTGGAGATATGTTATTTTCTAATAATATTTCCTCAATAGTCTTACCATCGTGTGCTTCTATTATTTTGGACTCACCAGGATACTTTACCTCAAGGATTACGGACATCAATTAGTCCCTCGTAGTACCTCTGTAAACTCTAAAATAATGAGAGAATTTAAAAATGTCTATTGCGGTACTATGTCACATCTTCATATCCTCTACTATCCTACTTGTGCATATACATTTTGTTGATGTTCTCCCTCTCAAATCATCATAAAAGATTTCTAGTCTTCTCTTTCCCCTTTTCACGTCATTTCCTCTGTTACACAAGTCTTTAATTCCTTTAGAAGTACAAAATAATGCTTCCTCTTTTTCATCTGTAATCTTATACAATCGTTCCTATGAATGCTATCATCTATGGGGCTAAAATGATTTCTATGCCCTCGTTGTTCGTCCCCATGATTTGCTGTGCTGTCGTAGAGCTAAAAATCCTCGTGAGTTCGTTGTAAAACTACTTAACATCTTCTTTCTACTCAAGCTTTTCCTCAAAGAATTCTTGTCCTCTGATATGGTTTAATTTGTTGTGCAACACGGCTGACATCTCGCAGAGGCTAAAAAGAAATAGTTTTTAGTAGGAAGATTATTGGAATTCCAACTCATTAAAGATACTTCATCCAAAATACTTTGTATAATCTCACACTAAAAACACTTTTAAATGAAACCTACTTTATTGCTTTAGAAAATTAGGATCACTTGTTTAAGGTGATACTTGATGACTAGGTATCAAGGAAGAAGTCGCAGAAAGCCTTCTGGTGGACTATATAAGCCCTTTAGAAAGCCCAGAAAATACGAGCTCGGTAGAGATTACATACCAACGATCCTAAGCTCAATGGAAATAAGAAGAAAAATCAGAGTTCGTGGTGGGAACTATAAATTGCTACTCCTTAGAGCATTCTACGCCAACGTTTCAGATCCTAGGACGGGCACCACTAAGAAGGTAAAGATCTTAAAGGTTGTAGATAACCCAGCAAACAAGAACTATGCTAGAAGAGGCATAATAACTAAAGGTGCTATTATAGAAACGGAGCTTGGCATTGCCAAGGTTACCTCCAGACCTGGTCAAGTAGGAATAATCAATGCAATACTCATACAACCCAAAGAAGAGGTTTCAGAGCATGCTTCCTCGTGAGGGCTATGTTCTTTGGCCCTCCTACTTTAACAAAAAAATTCCTAAAAGGTTAGGTAGAAGGGTTCCGAAAAAATTAGCTGTAAGTAATCCAACTGCAAAAGATATTTTAAAGGCTGCGAAGAATCTCGGTTTTGAGGGCCACATAGAAAAAGGATCATACCCTCGACTCTGGTGGCTTCACGAAGGAAAAATCATAATTAAGGCCGAAGGCTTAAATAAGAATGAGCTTATTAGAAGAATTGCGGAAGAACTGGTTAAAATGCGCTCCCAATAAAATAATGGGCCCGTGGCCTAGCCAGGATATGGCGCCGGCCTTCTAAGCCGGTGATCCCGGGTTCAAATCCCGGCGGGCCCGCCATATTTAATTATTCATAGAGCTTTATTATCAAAATTTGAACTAAAAGATTAGTAATTATTAGGATAAACTGTTTTGTCTAATTATTACGTGCATAAACACTATAAGTCCTTAAGAAGTTATGAGTAGATGCAGGAGGAAACGGATGATTAGCAACGGGTCTGCTGACCGATGAGGAGAAGACTGGAGCAATGACCGTTTCCTCCTGCATTTAAATACTCCCTTCAACCGAATTTTTAAAAGCAAGTGTACTTACATTTTATATCGATCCTTTATGAGATACATGCCGGGGTAGCCTAGCCTGGCCAAGGCGTCGGATTCGAGATCCGATGGGCGCAAGCCCGCCTGGGTTCAAATCCCAGCCCCGGCGC
>CBEVQP010000037.1:0-10741 GCA_965552035.1 uncultured Thermoplasmata archaeon
GTAAGGGTTGGAACGACAGCAACGAGTTGACTATGAGAAAATGCACTTTTGAGAACGTCCGTATTCGATTAACATCCACGCATAAGAATCTCTACATTGCAAGTAAAGTTTGGTGGGAGTATAGAGATTAGAGCGTATAGTATTCTTTACAATCTATTTTTGTCTCTGAAAATCGCTTGAGATTCTTGATTTTATCTTAAATTTTCTTTAAGACTCTTTTTGTATAATCCGAGCTAGTATGTCAATCTTTTGCGCGGAAAGTATATAAACCAGCCGTAATTCTACTACGTTCCTCAATCATTAAGGAGATTAAAATGAAAAATATCGTTAGCCGCAAGAGATTTAATATTTGGGAAGAGGCGAAAGAGTTTGGGGCCAAAGGTGCAACCAGAGCCTATGTCTAGCGGCCAATCTAAGACAATGACTGTAAATAGTAGAACTACTGAAGGAGCCAGAAAGACAGAACAAATGCAAAAAGAGGATAAAACTCCTACAAACGGTACAAAAACCGCAAGAAGCTCTACTTTTTGGTTTTACTCGTTCATCCCCTTTAAAGTTGCTACGGGAGGACTATCTCCTTTAGCGCCAATATTGACTATAGAAAATGGAGGTACCTCTGTTGATGTAGGGATTGCAAACGCTATGGGAAGCATCTTCTCAATGCTAGGCGGGATTATATGGGGCAAGTTATCCGACTCACTACAGAAAAGAAAAGTGTTCTTAATGATGGGCTTTGTGGCTGTTTCAATGTTTGCTATAATATTTGCTCTTACAAAAACTCCCACAGAAGTCATAAAGGTAAATGCGATATATTCTCTGCTTATTGCAAGTACTATGCCTATCCCAGTAGTTCTTATTGCCAATTCTTTAAAGAAAGAGGATTGGGACTATGGAGTAGGTAAGTTCAATCAGATAGGCGGTTGGGGCTGGGTAGTCGGCTTAGTGTTGGGACTAATACTCTCCACAAAACTTACTATAAGAGATCTCTTCGTTATTTTTTCGTTAGTAAATATGCCTTCCGTTTTTATGGCCGCAAAATGGATAGAAGAGGCGCCAATTAGGATAAGAAGAGGAAGATTCAAAGTATATGTTAATATGGTCGTAGAAAAGTTCAAATATTTGCCAAACCTCCTTATCCACATACCTAAATTGAATAAAAAACTTATCGGAGCTTTTATAACGCTAAAGTACTTTTATCTGGCAAATATTATGTTCTATACAGGATCGCTAATGTTCTTCTCACAATTTCCTGTGTACCTTTCTCAAAAAGGTCTGAACTCTCGCTATGTCTACTTATTAAGCGTATTTAACTCTGCAGTGGCCGCTTATATGTATACTAGAGCTGGTGCTGCTACACAAAGGGTAGGTGCAACAAGAACGTTCGTAAGAGCACTTTTATTGAGAGTTGTAAGCATACTCATCTTTGTATCAGCACTATTTCTTGATGGTCCAATATTTGTTATCCTTGCAGCAATTTCGCTTGCCCTAGTAGGCTATACATGGGCGTATATATCCATCTCAGCAGTTTCTATAATCTCAAAAGCGGCAAAAGAGAATAACCGCGGATCTATGATGGGTTCTTATAACTTAGTAGCCTCTTTAGGTTCTATTGGAGGAAGCCTTGCAGGTGGTGTTTTAGTTACTCAATTTGGATTCTTAGTAGACTTTATTTTCGCTGCTATTGTAGTTTTGGCAAGCATACCTGTTTTAAGCGGTGTCAAGATTACATCTTTATCTCCTGCAATACTAAAACGTTACGCAGTCGATAGTAGCCGGGTTATATGGCTTATAAAGAGACAATGACCTCAAAAGACAAGGTCCCGATTAATATTTAATTCATAGACAACGTAGTTTTAGATAAAGGTGGAACGCATGCCTAGGGTATTTGTTACTAGAAAACTTCCTGGAAAAGCGTTAGAAAAACTCAGGAATTATTTCCAGATAGAGGTATGGCCAGAGTATGGACCGCCTCCATACGAGTTTTTGTTAAGGAAAGTAAAGGAGGTAGATGCTTTAGTAACTTTACTCACAGACAAGATTGATAGAAAACTTCTCGAGGAAGCTAAGAATTTAAGGATAATCTCACAGTATGCAGTAGGATACGATAACATAGACGTTGAGGCTGCAACTGAGATGGGTATTTATGTCACTAATACCCCCGAAGTTTTAACTGAGGCTGTAGCAGACTTCACTTGGGCACTTATTCTTAGCCTGATGAGAAGGGTTGTGGAAGCAGATTCCTTTGTTCGTTCTGGAGAGTGGTGGAGACTTGGAACCGGATGGCATCCCGAGATGATGCTAGGGACAGAGGTTTACGGCAAGACCTTGGGAATAATTGGGATGGGTAGAATAGGCAAGGCCGTTGCCAGGAGGGCTATCGGATTTGGGATGCGCGTTATATACTACGATGTTCGAAGACTATCTCCCGAGGAAGAGAATGAACTCAAAGCAGAGTTTGTAGACTTAGATACGCTTCTTTCGGAGGCTGATATAGTCTCTATACACACGCCCTTGACACCTAATACAGCCCATATGATAAACGAAGATAGCCTAAAGAAGATGAAAAAGAGCGCTTACTTGGTAAACACTGCGAGAGGAGGTGTTGTTGATACTAAGGCATTGATAAAGGCCTTGCAAAATGGATGGATAGCAGGGGCAGCCCTTGACGTCTTTGAGGAAGAACCGTTACCGCCCGACAATCCTCTTACCAGGATGAGTAACGTTGTCCTTGCTCCTCATTTGGCTAGCGGGACAAGAGAGACTAGGGAGAAAATGGCTGAACTCGTTGCAGAAAATCTACTGACCTTTGCCCAAGGAAAAGTTCCACCTAATCTTGTAAACAAGGAGGTAATTAACGTAAGACCTCCTGGCTTTGACTCGTGAGCCTAATCTTGTTGAACCTAGAAAGTGCTCCTTTTGCTACTGCTTATGTTTCAGAAATCACATTACAAAATTCTTCTCCATATACTAGCGTAGGTTAAAGAATCTCCGGAAAGTTATATAAAAGAACGATTACAAAGGATTAAAGAAAAACTACAATTCGATTTTATGAGGGGCTTGTGATGGCATCGAGTAATAGGAAAGCAATACTTAGAAGAATTTTTGGAATGATACTTGTTATTTTGGCGACGTTCCTTTTTACTGTAGGACTTTACATTATAATTGACTTCGTAGCGGTTGCAATAAAATACGGCGGTATAACATCATTCGCAATTTCAGAAGGATACACTCTCTGGCGTTTATTCCTTGGTGTGATCATTTTTGTTATTGGGAAATACTTCATCGACTACGGTTTTGAGTTTTTGAGGAACCATAAAAAGGTCTGAAACATAAACTAACTACACTCAAATGCAAAGACCTTAGAGAGAGTACCCACTAAGAACTTAGATCCATATCCAGATATATAGATTGGAACTCTTGATATTTTTCTCTCCTCCAAAATTTCACCCTTGGGAGATATTAAAAGGATTTTTCCGTGCCTTTCTTTAGCGGTTATTGCAATTAGTCCATCATCCGTGACGAACTTGAGACCTCGGATGTTCTGGGTTAACATTTTTTTCCATACCAATTTCAGTGAGTCTTTCTCGTAGCATTTTAAGACATTTTTTCCTTCGGTTAGACATACGTATCTTGGAGAGGTTGCAAGAGCAAAAGGTTTGTAGGTGCGTATTTGACCCAAAACTTCTAAGTCAGGAAGTGAAGCTTTCATGAGATTATTCCTTGTTATCAGAAAAACTTCGTTATCGGATGTGGTAGCAGCCCTTATAGGCTCTTCAAATTCCCTTAAAGAGATCCATTCGCCATTTGACGATCTTATAGTGCCTATCTTATTATACACCATTCTTACAAGAACAAGATCTTGGCTAATTCTAATCAAGTCGCCCACTATACCTTGAACCTCCTTTCTCCAGCGGATATTTAAATCTCTTGATATTGAATACAACACCCCGCGAAGCTTTCCCTTCATTTCTCTCCACTTGTCGTCCACGTAATATGGTGAGACATAGACGTGTCTAGCGCCTTTGATGTCTGTAAGGAACCCTGTTCCTGCAATAATATGTGAGCCAAAATGTAATACCGCATTTACCGATCCTGTCGTTCTGTAAATCCAGAGGGGATCTTTCTCCTCGAACCACATGATCGATCCTGGGAAAGATTGTCCCACCACATATTTATCTTCCCAAAAGTCCAATGATTGCACTCTTTTCCATGTGGCCTTAGAAATTATCCTCCTCCCAGTATTAGCGTCCAAAACACTAAATCCGAATGTAGTGCCAACAAGAGCCTTGTCTTCCTTTAGGCCTAGAAAACTTATTGTGTTCAGAAAGGATCGTGACCATAAGAGTTCCATAGTTAGCACCAATGATTTTTAGCATGCTCTTAACTATAAAATTTCCTCCTATAATTACAAATCAAGTTTTAAAACGACAATCTATGGCTGATGCAACAAAAAACAAAAATAAAACAAATAAAAGCGAAAAGAGTGTTAAAAAGGAGAAACATTAGGACTCCTCGATCTTGTACTTAACTCCGATGGTGTAGACAAAGTACAACGCTGCTAGCATTGTTATAAATCCTAGAATCTCTGGAACATATGCTACGCCCGCTTTAGTTACTGCATATGCAATTCCACCAAGTATGAGGAATATCAGAGCCATAATTGCTGGTAGCTGTGCTTTCTTCGCTGCGAATATTCCCATGAATATGATTGCAATTATTACGCCTACAAGGAATATCCAGTTGCTTGATACTGCTGATACAACTAATCCTGCAATTACGATTCCCGCTATAGCCTCTCCGGCTATAAGCCCTGCAGCTGAAACTACTCCAGGCTCAACCTCTGAAACAACTTTCTTCTTCTTTTCTACAAGGTGTCTGACTATACCACCGATAAGTATAGGTACAGCCAGCCCTATAGGTAAGTAAATTCCAACAGCTACTGGCATCACAGGAGTCCTGAATTTGGCCTTCTTCGCGGCAAGGATTTCGTCAAGAACTATGAATATTATCGCAATTATGATTCCTATTACGAACATCCTCATGTCCAATGTGCCTTCAAAGATTCCCTGAGATATGCTTGCCATGAGGCCTGCCTGAGGAGCTGGAAGCTCTTTACTACCTATCACGTAAGCCTTGTGGAGCATGTTCAATACTGGTGCCATGACAAAGGCCGCAGCAAATATTCCAACGATTTCCATGGTCTGCTGTTTCCAAGGAGTTGCTCCTACTATGTGGCCAGTTGCAAGATCCTGCATAACGTCTCCGGCAATTGCTGCTGCGCTACAGATGACAGCGGCGACAAGTATGGTAGCTGCAGCACCTTCTAGGCCGCTAAGACCAACACCGAACTTAAGAAGGAATGCTGTGATTATCAAAGTCATTATTGTTATTCCAGAGACGGGGTTATTCGAAGATCCAACGATACCTGCGAGATAAGCTGCTATGGATGATGCAAGGAATCCTACAAGGAGCATTACGATTGCTGCCACTATTGTGGACCCTACGCTTACTGCCCCTGTAACGCCGATATACTTGTCAAGGATGTACCAGTAGAACACAGCAAGTGGAACGATAAATATTATAGTTAGTCCTAGCGTGTATGTCATGGGCATATCGTGCTCTGTTCTAATAACTTCTTCTCCAGCAGCTCTCATTCTTGCTGCCTTTATACCTCCCTTTATACCGGAAGCAATAGGCTTCCTGAGCTTTATAATGCTCCAAAGACCTCCTATAAGCATTGCACCGGCGCCAACAAGCCTTATCTTAGCACTCCATACGCTATATGCTAGCTCTATAGGATCGCTTGTTCCATAGGTGTTTATTACGTTCTCGAGCCCCTGCTGAGCTATGTATGCTGGTATAAGAATAAACCAAGCTATCGCACCTCCTATGAATACCAAGACTGCTATGTTAAGCCCGACTATATACCCTACAGCTCCTAGGGCTACTGAGAGATCAGAACCAAAGAATGCTAAGCTTCCTCCGACGAACTTAGCAGCCTCAAGGGATCCAGCCCAGGCACGTCCCGTGAAGAACTTGTATACGGCTCCAAGGATACCTCCATATAATATTGGCGCCGCGTAAACTCCACCTTTGTCTCCGGCTATTAGGACGTCAGCACATGCCGTACCTTCAGGATATGGAAGCCTCTCTTCTACGATAAATGCTCTTCTGGTTATTATTGTGTATAACGTTCCCAGAGACCCTCCTAAAGCTGCTATTACCGTAACAATAGCGTATGGGAACTCTGTCCAGTATCCCATACGAATAAGGGCTGGTATTGTGAATATAACTCCAGCAGCCAAAGCCTCACAGAAGATGCTGCCGTCTGTACTATGTTATTCTCTAGTATATTTGCTCTGAGCTTTCCTCCTCTTAAGACTGCCATTGAAATAACTGCTGCAGGAATGCTAGCACATACAGTCATTCCGGCATAAAGACCAAGATATACGTTAGCAGCACCTAGAACTATAGCAAGAATTACTCCGAGAATTATGGCCTTAATAGTTATCTCAGGAAGGCTCTTCTCTGGAGGTATGTAAGGCTTCATATCTCCAGAGGCCATTAATTGATCACCTAAAACGGTTGTTTTGCCCACTGTCCTTTAATATTTTCCTTTGGTATTTTATATAATTATCGAAAATTTAATATATGACATGTCATAGCACATCATTATGGCAAGCATGGTGTGACCCCCTATATTTTAAAAAGAGCTTGAAGGAAAATATGGTGGTTTTTATAGTAGTACCAATTGTAATCTGCATAGTTCTATTCATGCTGACAAAAAGGGTAGGGGAAGTGTTTTTTAAGTATACTTTTCCCATCTTTTTAATTGCCTTTCACTCTTTATTTATTTTCAAAAGGAGCTCCAGTTAAAAAGCTCTTATCTATAGTTCTCTAGAAGTTCTCCGACTATTTCCTATAAACTAAGTTTCTTAGACCTAAGTCCATAGATAATTTTTCCTAAGACTCCACATACTGTGGCATAAAACGCTTGAAACAATGTTCCTAACTTCATAGCCGTTGCAAAGCCTCCATACTTAACACTGACGTCTACGAGATCAACTATCATGTAAACGGCGACGGAGAACAAGAAAATCAATAATATCGCCATAATAATCACAATGATAGTCATACTGCTAGTCTTTTCGAGCTTTTCCTCTACCATTAGTCTGACACTCCTACACCAAATTTAACTAATATGCTTTTTTGAGTTTCTGGCCATAAAATGTTTTAGCCCACAACTAATAGCAAAGTTTGAAAGTTAAGAAGATAAAATATTAAAAAGAAGGGGAAAGGGATTTATCTAGATCAAACTCGCTCTTGAGATCCTTGAACTTGCCCCCACAGAGCTTGTGTGTCTCTTATTCGTGGACTTCTCTCATTAGGTCCTCAGGGGGTAGTGTCTTATGTGACCCTATACTTGCTATCAAGCTTATACCTCTCGGCCGCTTCACATATTGCCTTTATTAGATCCCTTGACGCACGCATTGCTTTCTTGAACTCTTTGCTTTGGACGTTATAGTCCCACCTATAGGGGCTATTGTTGGGCTCTCTCAGAGGTTTAAAATTAGGCAATTGGCTTTATTTTACTGATATGATTAGTGGTATGCTTAGACCTAGTATCGTCAGTAGTACGGCCTTTTCCCCGTGTGTTGGTCCGTGATAGTATTCTACGGGTATGGGTACAGCGTCTCTGAAGTAGTATCCAATATCCATACGTCTCGTTGCATTCTCTGGGTATTTTTTAGTTCTTTCAAGGAAAACATCTTTCCTTACAATGAGTCCGTGTTCGTATACAAAAAGTCTGTGCGCTGGCGGGTTCGAAAATAGTCCTCCTAGCCTTTTAGTTGCCATTATAGGCGTTTTATCTCCTTGTTCTCTTATGTATTCTTTTACTTCTAGTATATAGTTTGGTGGATATATTGCGTCGCTATCAACGAAGATCAGCCATTCATTCTTTGCTTTTTTTGCACCAGCAATTCTTGCGTCTCCTATGCTTTTTCCTCCTAGAACAATTATTCCTTCGTCATTTTTACACATGAAAATTGGATAGGGCATCCTCTCAAGGTTGTATGGCATTATAATCGATACGGGTGGGTCTGTTGCTTTGTGCATTGCTCTGAAGGTGTTCCTTAGTATTTCTTCGATCATTTTGTTCCCTCCATTGGCGTGTAGTGCAGTTTTAAAGTAAAATTATTGTTGTAATGCTCTCTGGTACGTATTTTGTCATTAATTTATTTATAATAAATAAAATGGTTTTATAAATAGCGGATGTGGCATGAGGGCTACGATCATTCTTGATTATAGCAGGATGGGTGGATACAGCATCAGGAGGCAGGAGTGGGAACAAACAGCACATCTCTAGTAGGAAGACCGTTGAGACATATATAATAAAGAGCAGCTTCTTATAAATTCGAATTCGAACTTAAAGAGGGAGAAAGGTGGGGAGTCTGATGCTGATTGACACTTTTCCCTGTTTCCTAAAGTACTGGAACGGGAGTAAAGATTCTTGGATTGAATACATTAAAAACTACCCGGAGCTCTTTGAGAAAATAAAGTGGGATTATGAGCGCTATAAAATGGATTGGCACGAGCATCTAAAACTCCTTTCCAAAAGAAATGTTGATGAACTAAAGCTTGCTCATGAGAATCTTTTGAAGATTCTTCCTGAAGTGGAAGAAGAAATGAAGAGGTTATTTGGTGTTAGGGATTATAACATTGTCATCTACGTCGGTCTTGAAAACGGAGCTGGATGGGTCACGGAGTTTATGGGAAAGCCCTCAATCCTCTTCGGCCTTGAGGCCATTGCTGAACTTGGATGGTACAAAAAGCTTAAGGGACTTGCCATACACGAGTTTGGCCACTTGATCCATTGGTTGTTGAGAGAAGAAAATATAGAGAGCCTTGAAGATGAACAGATAATGTGGCTTTATACCGAAGGATTTGCTCAGAGAATTGAAGACCTAGTATATGGAAGGCCATGGCATTTCGAAGAAAAGGGCTGGTTTAAATGGTGTGAAGAGAATGAGGAGGTCATCAAAAAGGAGTTTTTAAGAAGAGTTAAAGAAAAAGAGCCTTTGAGTCCATTCTTTGGCTCATGGTATGCCCTTTTCGGAAAACAATACTTGGGCTATTATCTTGGCTACAAATTTATCCTTTGGCTTGAAGAAGAGCACTCTTTAGAAGAGATTGCAACAATAGAGAAGGAAGTAATTAAAAGAAAAATCCTAGAGTTTCTATGCTGAATATTTTCTTTGACAATTAATGCGAAAGCGTGTAATTTCATATATCTATAGTGACTTGGCAATTAATATTACTTATTTGCATTTGTTAGAAATAACATCCCACGGAAGCACTAAAAGAAGTCCGGAGATAAAATGAACCGCTATGATTGGCTTGAGTACAAAAGAACCATAAAACTTAAGGCTGTAGTAGGGATTCTAACTTTCCTACATGTCCCTCTGATGTTATACTTTGTGTTCATCGGTGTTTTGACTGGTGGTTATAGACATCCTGGCTTTTGGGCACTTTTAGGACTCTGTATACTTTAGTTTGTCATGCTTCCCTTAGATGGGCTTTTATGTCTCTACGGCCTAATTAAGTATGATTTTGCATCTCTGCTGAGGGAGGGGCTGGAAGTATACTTTGGAGGAATTAAAAAATAACTACCACCTTTAACAACAACCGCTAGAAGCTTTAAAAAATTATAAATTGTACAGAGGTGTATTATGAGTCAATTAGTTCTCCGCAGCTCATGTTTCACTCCTATCAGAACTATAAAAGGGCTAAAGCCGCCATTACCTTTGCGTCTTCCACTATGTTTTCTATTTTCGCATATTCATTTGGCTGGTGCGCAGTCTCGTCAAGAGTTGCCCAAACAACTGCCGGAATGCCGAGCCTTCTAAAGTAAGCAGCGAAAGTTCCTCCTCCAATACCACCAACCTTTGCTTCCCTTCCTCTGAGCTTCTTTATAGCATCTTTGAGAAGCTTTACTAACTCGCTATCCTCCGGCGTTGGTGCTGGGGCCTTGAACATTTGAATGATTTCTAATTCAATCTTCGGTAAGATTTCGCCGTTTATTTCCTTCTTGTACTTCTCCTCAATCCTCTTTGCAATCTCCTTAACATCGCTCAAAACATCATCCACGCTGTACTTTGGCAGGATTCTACAGTCGAATACGATCTCGTGCTCTCCGGGAATTATGTTAGGTGATTCGCTCGGGTTCTTAACCATTGTGGGCTCAAATGTACTCTCCGGGGGCTCAAATAATTCGTCTCTCTCGCTATACTTCTCGTGAAGGAGCTTATCAACTTCTAGGGCTAACTCTAACACAACCCTGTGGGCGTTTAACCCTTTATCGGGCATGCTTGCATGGACTTGCTTACCTTTAACCTTAAATCTCATCCACAAAATGCTCTTCTCCGCGATCTCTATAAATGTCCCCTCTTCATTTCCTCCATCTGGCACTAAAACGAGATCATCCTTCCTAAAGAGTTCGGGGTGTTCTCTCATAAGCCAGTCAATACCATATTTGCTCCCCGTCTCCTCGTCGCTGACAAATGCTAAAATTATCGTCCTTTTTGGCCTTATGCCAAGATTCATCATGGCCTTAACCGCGTAAAGCGAGGCAACCATACTTTGGCCGTTATCCTCGCTTCCCCTACCATAGACTTTTCCATCTTTGATTACAGGCTCAAAGGGCTTTGTTTCAGTCCACTTGCTCAGATCTCCTGGCGGA
>CBEVQP010000038.1:0-10634 GCA_965552035.1 uncultured Thermoplasmata archaeon
CTCTTATCTAAGATAAACTCATACTTATGTATTTTGTAAAATGATTAATAAACTATCATAGGCTCTCTTTAGGAAAAATTATAAAAGCAATCATTATTTAACCTTATGTGAAGATTTGGGCCCGTAGCTCAGCTAGGTAGAGCGGTGGGCTCTTAACCCACTGGTCGGGGGTTCAAATCCCCCCGGGCCCGCCACTACCTAGAGCCTAGAGATCCTCTTTTTATCTTTAGAAAGTTTTTAATACAGGTCAACTTTAATGAAAGTTTTAGGAAACTTCCTTTGTGGTTGAAAAATTAATGCCACCGTAGCCTAGCCCGGCAGGGCGGCCGCCTCGTAAGCGGCAGGTCCCGGGTTCAAATCCCGGCGGTGGCTCCAAATTTATATATAATGCCCAACTCCATGGAAGTATGGAGGACCTAACGGAAAATGCCCGATAGTCGGTCAAGTATACTCCAAAAACTAAAGAAAAAGATAAATGAAATGAAGGAAAACTTCGAGTTTTATTTAGAGATTACAGGAGTGGGAGAAATAACCAGACGTTACTTCGTAATGAACGCTCTTGACGGAGCGCTTACAATGCTTGGTGTTACTGTAGGAGCATACATAGGAGGGCACTTAGATCCTAAAATAGTGGTTTCTTCAGGACTTTCAGGTGCTATGGCTATTGGGTTGTCGGGGATTTCTGGAGCGTTTCTAACCGAGTACGCCGAGAGAAAAAGGGAACTAAAAGAGATGGAAAAATCACTAGTTAGGAACCTAAATGGAACTGTTATGGAGAAAGGTGTTTATTTTGCAACAGTCCTGTCTGCAATTGTCGATGCAATAGCACCTGTTCTTGCAGCATTGGTTGTATTGGCCCCATATATACTTTCACTGTATGGGTTCATCACACCTCATACTGCTTTCGTGATATCCCTCGGGGTGACGTTAGTATTTATTTGGACTTTAGGGTACTATTTAGGAAGAGTAAGTAAGGAAAGACCGGTTCTTTATGGAGTTATTATGCTCATCGTGGGAATGGTTACTGCGTTTATTACGTATTCATTCTCCACGCATTTGTGAGGTTAGCTTTTTAGGAATTAAAAATAAGAGTAGAAAGATCAGATGGAAAATACCCAAATTTCGAAATCACGTATGCCGTTAATTGTGTTTTTGTCAAATTCAATACTTTTTCCTACCCTAATAATCTTCTCCTCAGGATAATATCTCAAAAAATCATCTACAGGCCTTATATTTAGAGCAAGACCCATTATCTTATAGTGCATTGGAATAACTACTTTTGGTGTTGTTATATCTACGATCTTTTTTGCCTCTTCTGGTTCAATGGTGTAATATCCGCCAACAGGAATCATTAAAATGTCAATTTCCCTAAATTCATTAATTGCTTCTGGAATATCCCCAATATCACCGAGATGTCCAATTTTAATGTTCTCAGCCTCGATAAGAAAGGCGTTAACCATCCCGCGTCTGGTACCACCACTTTTATCGTGTGGAACTTCTACGCTTTTTATTCTTATACCTTCTGAGACGTCAGTCCAATCCTGCGCTTCCCGATAGACTTTTGTGTTATCATGGGAAACGACCCGAACAGCGTTATGGTCAAAGTGATCGTGAGTAACAAGGACGATATCAGCATACGTCTTTGGAGGGTAAATTCCAAGAGAAGTCCCGTCGTGAGGATCTATAACAATTATTTTTCCCATCGTATTAATCTCAAAGCACGCGTGGCCGTGCCATGCTATACGCATATTTAACACCACTATATTTATTGTCAAGGAAATATAAAAAGGACGCTTTTTGAACACATATTTTTATTAAAGATCTGAGAGAGCACTCTGCGTAGTCTATGAGATATTATAAAAAATTTCCAAAAATTTATTGAACATTGAACAAACTTTTATCTTTTAAAAAGGAAAATATTCACAATATAACCCAAAGTAATTAAGAGCTATCATCAAAATTCTTTCTGTATAAGCAATTTTTATTTACTCCTTTAGCCAATTACTATACGAAAGGTGAGTTTCTATGAATGCTTCTGTGTATGCTAGTTTTGGAGATATGTTTTCAAAAATGAGCTCTCAAAAGTTTGTTGTTAGAGTTTATAGAGGAGATTTAGAGGATATGGTTTTTATTACTCCAAGCGCATCTAGAGTTAAGAGGTTTATCTCCGAAATATTTAGAGATGAAAATCCCAAGATATACATGAACGAGGATACATTAGAACTGAAATCAGAACGCATTAGGGTAGTAGTCCAAATTTCCTAAGGAATAACAAATAAAATAAGTTAGTCCTCCTCTCCTTCTCCCATATTCTTTTCCATATGGTCTAAAATGTTTAAAGGACCAAATCCGGTAGAATGTAGAACCATACACGTCATTGTTCTGAGAATTCCTGGCATTGTTCTAAGCCTGTCAACAATGAGATCACCAAGCTCTTTCACATTTCTTGCACGCACCTTAATCAAAAGATCCCACTCACCAGTAATTACATGAACCTCCTCTACCCCCGGAATTTTAGAAATATGCTCAATAAGTTTTTTCTGAGATATTTTTACACTAGGATCGTAAGTTGCCAATATATAAGCAAGTACGGGGAATCCTATTTTTTCGTAATTAAGCTCTATAGTGAAGTTTTTAATAATACCCTCCTTCTGAAGTCTGGAAATTCTATAGTGAATTGTAGTTTTTGGTATTGATGCGCCAATCTTTTTTGCAAGCAGTGAGATAGTGATCTTACTGTTCTTTACTAAACTTTTTAGTATTTCAATGTCAAGATCATCTAGGACAGGCATGGTTTTCACCATTAGTATTTGCTAAGGAAATTGTTCATACATTGTTCACTACAAAAGTAATATGTCGTCTTTAATACACTCTTTTTGAGGGGCTCGCCTTCTATAAGCTTACCGCAATTTGCACATCTAATTTTCAGACTAATACCCTCCTTTATTCTTGGTATTGGCTCATCTTTTATTGGCTCCCCTACAGCCATGTAGTACTCAAAGTTTATTCCACGGTCTCTGATGCTGCCTAAAATATTTGAAAGCTCTTCTAAATCTTCAACAGTTAATAACGCGAAATATCTGCCATCAGAGAGTCTATAAATTATACGGCATGCTTCGACTTCAAGCAATTCTTCTGGTAGCTTATCAAGAACTACAAAAACAACTATTTGTCCAAAGATTGCAGGATCTATTACTGCTTCATATCTTTTTATTACTCCTAGTCTCTCAAGACGCTCTACTTTACTACTTATGGTTGGAGGGCTCACTTGGAGACTCTTGGCAATAATGCGATACGAGATGCGACCATTTCTGAGAAGGATATTGAGAATATTTACATCAATAGAGTCAAGCTTCATGACTATCACACAAGATAATATGATCAAAAAATTATTTTTTACTCTCGGCTCAAAGTCGATTAGGTGACACACAATGAGTGTAATTAATAACAGGAAACTAACGATTGTGGGATTGATACTTTTAGTACTATTGCTTGCAACTGTCTTTGGAAGATTTTACGTAACTGAAAAGCTCACAGATAACTCTAATGAAAGATTGAAAATGCAGAATGAGAGTCTAAGAATAGAAATTGAGAGCCCAACATTAATAGGGGACTTTGAGAGCGGATTTGTAATAAAGAAACTCACAGAAAATATACCATCGTTTTAATTGTTTGTAGAGGTATCTCGCGAAAGCTCTAATTCTTTTAGCGAATTCTCAATAATGTTCTCTACCTTTTCGTAGATCTTTATTAATAGAAGGCCAACATCTGTGAGTTTTGAAAATCCATGAGCAGCCCCACCCCTTTTACTTTCAATGATCTCTTCGTCGATAAGATCTTCAACTCTTTTGATGAGTTTCATGGCCTTTTTATAGGACATACCAAGAGCTCTACAAGCGTCCATTATGTTTCCATGTTTTTGAATTTCCTTTAAAAGAAGGTATGTCCCTCTACCCATCACAATTTTGTTCTCTTTCTTGAGGAAAATTCTTACCTCAGGTTCTAAGTCTAATAACAACTTCACCTTTTTCATAACCCTTCAACTCTTTTATAATACTCAAAATTACGTTTTTGACAAGTCTTTTTACAAATGGATTTACAAATATTGGTTTATTATTTACAGAAATCTGTAGTTCAAGCTCTTTCATAAGTTTACACTCCACACTCTTATTTTCATACAAAGCCTGAGCCAAATCCCAACAGCTCATCCCGCACAACCCGCAGTTGATTCCTGGGAGAGCTTTGTAATATTTAGCAATTTCAGCAAATCGCTTTACTGCTTTCAGAACCTCCTCATAATTGGTACCATCGTAGACAGCAATAGTATCTTTATCGGCGAACTCATTGTTCATTGCAATATTTGATCCTTTCTTGTGCTTCATTCCCTCAACAATAATGAAGTCAACGTCAAAAATATCCGTGAGCTTTTTGCATATCTCATCTATCGATACATCCTTGAACTTCAATAAAACTTCTTGTTGTGAGACTCCAAGAACAAATTGAGGGCCCGAAGAAAAGAGTTTTTGAGTATCTTTTCCTTCAACGTCAAAACCTTCTTTACTTGTTTTGATCACCCCTATTTTGTAATATTTTGAAAGATCTTTCAATAATCTCGATATTAATTCAGTTTTTCCGCTATTGGAATATCCCCTTACATAAAGAATTGCGATTGCCATATTTGCACCTCAATCAATAATGTAAACGTCTACAATATCACCTCTTTCCAGAAGATCCACGTCTTCTGGAATGTATATCAGACCCTCTGCGTTTGACATGCTAGTGATGGCTCCAGACTCCTTAAAAGCGGATTCTACAAGATCGCCATTAATACGAACGGGTAGTATTTGCATTCTTCCAAGAGTTGATGTAATTCTATGGGCCATGCGACCCTTTACGATACGCCACCTTTTTTCTGGTAGCCTTGCAAGTTTTCTAATTAGTGGTACTAGGAAGTAGTAGGCGTTGCTTAGACACGATGTAGGATATCCCGGAAAACCCAAGACAAGTTTTTCATTGATTATCGCAGCGAGGGTAGGTTTTCCAGGTTTTATCTTCACCCCATGGAATAATACTTCTCCTCTTTCTTCGAATATGTCTATGAGGAAATCTCTAACTCCAACAGAAGAACCTCCAGAGAACACTATTAGGTCGGCAATGTCAAGAGCTCTATCCAGGGCATTTCTTAGATCCTCCAGATCATCGGGTATGCGTTCTACCATAACCGGTAAAGCCCCATTTTCTATTGCTATTGCGGATAGCGTGTATGTATTAACATCATAAATTTTTCCGGGCTGAAGGTCTTTTCCAGGTTCTATGAGCTCATCTCCAGTAGGAATTATAGCTATCCGGGGCCTTCTGAAGACCTTTACTCTGTTGATCCCAACAGCTGCAAGAGCGCCTATTTGAGCAGGCTTAAGCAAAGTTCCTCGTTTAAGAAGGATTTGACCTTTTTTGATATCTTCGCCTCTTTTTGAGACATCAAAACCCGGATGTACGGCAGTATATATGATTACAAACTCACCATTTTCGTCTAGCTCAGTATCCTCTACACGAACGACAGCATTTGCACCTTCAGGGAGAACAGCTCCAGTGGCTATTTCTACAGCAGTGTTTGGCTCTACTTTAATGTTAGGAGTTTCTCCTGCCAGTATTTTACCTATAATTTTGAGTTTTTTTGGATGAACCCTAGATGCTCCAAAGGTATCTTCTGCACGTACAGCGTATCCATCTTCTGCTGCTCTATCAAATGGAGGTATGTCTATAGGTGCCAGCATATCCTCGGCGAGAACTCTTCCCAGAGCAGCTAGAATGTCCACTTCTTCAATATCTTCTATAGGCTTTGCGTGTTCAAGCAAAATTTTTAGTGCATCTTCCGCTGAGATGAGCCTCTTAAAGGGCCTCATGTTTATGCACCTCATAAAGAATGTGGGGAATCAAAGGGATAATGAGCCTCTCCAATGCAGTTTCAACAGCGTTGGGCGAACCCGGGATACAGAATACAACCTTTCCGGAGATTATACCTGCAAGTGCTCTCGAAAGTGTTGCACTGGGGCCTATTTCTTGATAACTCACAAATCTAAATATCTCCCCAAATCCTTCGATCTCTTTATCTAAAAGTGGTCTTACGGCTTCTATCGTAACATCTCTCACAGAAACTCCTGTTCCGCCATTTATGATTATTACATCAGAACCCTTTAGAGAATCCATAAGCGTCTGGCGAATTGAAACTATGTCATCTTTACATATCGAGTATTTGTGTATTTTGTGCCCAGCGTTTTTTATTTTTTCTATAATTATTCCTCCGCTAATGTCCTCAGACTCGGTTCTTGTATCGGAGACAGTTATAATCGAAACTTTTACACTACTATACATCTCTTTTGCAGCTTCCTCATGTTCGTTGTGCGGCATTAGCCTTCACCTTCTTTACGACTTTTATGTATTCAATTCTTGTATGAGGGTACTGCCCTTTCTCATCTTTTTCAAGATACTTTACCATATCCCAAATGGTCAATAACGCTATGGTAACTCCTACTAAAGCCTCCATTTCTACTCCAGTCTTTGACGTAGCTTTTACTTTACACAATGCTTTAATACCATCTTCGAGGATCTCAAATGAGATATCTATGTGTTCTATGGGAATTGGGTGACAATAAGGGATTACTTGAGGAGTATTTTTTACGGCCAATGCAGCAGAAACCTTGGCAGTTTCAAGAGGATCTCCCTTTTTTACGCTTCCTTTTTTGATAGTTTCTATGGTATCCCTTTTCAGTCGGATAAATCCTTCTGCAATAGCTTCTCTTACTATAACATCCTTTTTCGAGATATCTACAATAGGCATAATCATCCCCAGTAGGGCCTTCTTAAGTTATTAGCCTTTATAATAGACCTTTGAGGGTTGCTAAAGTCCATAAAAACTCTTTCATTTCCCCGATATATACACGGGATAATACTCCCATCTGGTAGCACTCTAAGTCTCGTACATCCTAGACACATTTCTTTTGAGTGCCAAGTTCTAAGCACATCGATCCAAGGGGGTAACAGATATGACTTTTTAAAATGTCTTCTTTTAATTTTGATGGCAATAGCCTCCTTTTCAAGCATTTTTTCAATGTACTCTAGCGAAATATGATATCTTTTATCCAGTCCTAGCAGGGGTTCGTACTCTATGAATTGGATATTTACGTCTTTCTCTCTGGCAAATTTAATGAAGCTTTTGACCTCCCCCTCGTTGAACCCATTAAGAATTAAAACATTGATCTTCACAAAAATTCCGTGTGATATCGCACTCTCAACACCTTTAATAACTTTCAGCAGACCTTTGACACCAGTGATTTTTTCGTAGACATTATCATTTAGTGTATGTAAACTCACATTTATTCTGTCAATTCCGGCATCTTTAAGTTTTTTAGCGTATTCTTGATGATAGTAACCGTTTGTAGTCAATGATACCTCTTCAAAATATTTCTTTGCTGTTTGCACGAACTCAACTATTTGAGGATACAAAAGAGGCTCTCCACCTGTAATTTTTATTTTTCTTATTCCTAACTCCTTGGCTGCTTGAAATATCTTTTCCCAGTCATGTACTGAAATCTCCTTGGGAGAATCATTCATACCCTCCCTATGACAAAAAATACATCTATAGTTACATGTATGAGTAACGGATATCCTGAGCTCTGTAAGAGGCCTCCCGTAAGGATCTTTTAACATATAAACCATCTCTTAAGTTTGTTGCTCGATATGTACAATTGTATATATCGAGAATCAATAATAAATATTATGGAGCAAAAGCTCTCCCTAAAGCTAATATGGGCGATTGCTAATAATTCTCTCTATTTATAGTTTACTTTTTGACTATTAGTGTAAATCTGAGCAAATCTAAGCTTTTGTGGGAATTCTAGGATATTAATCAAAGATGTCGAAATAAACCTGTTTCGAATAAGAGATCTTTGAGGATAGAATAGGACAAGAAAGTGAACGGCATGAAAAGTTTTAGTGAAATAAATATAATTAATTGATTCCCTTCATAATTAATATTGAAAGGTTGTGAGGTAGCGAGAAATGATGGTCGTTACGCACGACGATCCCAAAGAACTAAAGGAGAACTTCAAAAAGAGGATAGATTCGATCAAAGAGGAGTCTAAAGAGTATTATCTAAAGCTCTATGGAAATCCAATAATATTTCTAAGTGTCAATTTTCTATTAAGATTAGAGCGGGCTATAGAAGAGTTCTTAGGTGATATGGCTAGAGAAATTATTTATAGCCTGGGTATTTTACGAGGCCAGGAAAGTGCCGAGAAGCTAATAGAAGTTATAGGGATTCGGGAGTATAGTTCGCTTGCTCTCGAAGAAAAACTGAAATATGCATTAAACATGCTGTTTTTAAATGGTGTGGGATCCCTCTCTTTAGAGCTCTCTGAGGATTGTAATGTAATTAAACTCAAAACTAACAAGACTAATGCAGCCATTTATAAAGATGGGAGAATAGTTAGCTACGTTTTGGGTTATGCAACAGGATTTTTGTCCAAAATACTCGAAAAGAAGTTAGACGTGAGCAATGTTAGAGAAGTCAACGACCTTATTATTATAGATTACAAAGTCGTGGAGAACGGCTTTTAGAGCCTTTAAGAGCGTATATTCGCATATTATTGCAATTTTCGAATTTTCTGGTAAAGACTCTATTTCTTTAAGAATTTTTTTAGAGAGTGCTATTTCTGAGGCCTTTAGAATCTCGACACGATATGTTTGTTTATAGAACCACGATAAAAACTCTTCAAGCGATTTCCAGAGCCTCTTTCTCAATTTTTTCAAGTACATGTTGAATTTAATAAGCTCCATCAACCCTGCTCTTTGAGGAAGCTCTTTAAATAGGTCTTCCTCCTCAATTTTGACAATAATAATTTTTTCAGGATTAAAGTCATATGCGGCATCAACATATCCAATTTTTTCTGATAAAAGGCCAAATTGTTGTAAAATGCCCTCATAAATCTCATCAACGACTTCTTTGGGATCTCTGTCTACGATAATATAATCAGGATTAAGCTCTTCTAGTACTTTAAGCGTTTCTGAGTAGGAATATTTGTGTTTCGGAATCATTGGGATGAAAATTATTTTTTTCATGGTTAATCACCAACTATTCTTATATGTACCCCATAATACGCCTGATATGGTGCGTACGGCTTTCCACAACTTATTTCAACAAGTTTGGCTTTATATCCCTTGTTCTCAATTAGATGTACTATATTATCGGCTGTTTGAGTAATTTTGTCGTTGTATTCAATAACGTATATATGAATATATCCTGGGGGTTTGATGGATTCTAAAGCGTAGTCTAAAAAGCTAATTGAGCCGTGAGGGTAGTTCATAACCACGTGATTCACTTTTATGAGTCTTGCAACTTTTCTACAGTCAGAGACAAGTCCTAATATTTTATCTTCTACCCTATTTAACTTCGCACTCTCATACAAATAATGAATTGCGTATGGATTGATATCGGTGGCAACTGCGGAGGCACCTTTTTTTGCAGCAAAAATAGAGAATGGGCCAAATCCAGAGAACATATCAAAGACAATCTCAGAGGGTTTTACGTATTCAGAGAATTTTTTATGCTCTTCTGCAAGTCTAGGAGATACATACACCTTTGACACGTCTACAATAAATCTAGTGCCATATTCTTTGTAGATTGTTTCTGTTTTTCTCTCTCCCGCTATATGTTCGAGATCTCTAACCCTGTATGGTCCCTTTACACCTTTATCTAAGTATACGGACTTTACACTTTTGTAAGCTTTTATAATGGCTTCACCTATTTGAGACGCGTAGTCTAGAACTTCTTCTGGAATCTTTATAATTACGATATCGCCTATTTGATCAAAAGACGTTGGGAGATATTTCTTTAAATTTTCAGGAATTTGGACAATATCTTTGTAAGATTTAATTTTTCTTTTTACTTTGAAGTCTCTGTACACTATCCTAAGACCTAAACTACGTGCTTCTGCCACTTTTTCCTCCTTTATAGGAAAAATAACATAGTTATCTTCATGTAGAGGTACCTTGTTGGGATCAAGAACATCTTTGTTTTTAAGTAGCTTCCTCACTTCTTCTGCACTCTTTTTACTAACTAAAATTCCCGGAAACATATGAATGCCACATCTCTATTTGAACAGGTATCTATTTTTTATGAGAAGTGCTATGCATATAATTATTAACACCACAGAGGCCCCGGAGAGGATAATATCGTAGAGAGAGCCGATTATCACTACAATTCCTGCAGAGTAGAATATTAACGTTGAGGTTATGATAATAAGTGCAACAATGTCTCTGGAGTACGACCTCCTTAGAAACCATGTGAGCACTATTCCTATGGCTGCAATAATTATAGAAGGCAGAGGATATGGACTCCAAGGACCAATTTGGGCAGTTTTAATTATGCTAACAGCTGAGAGTAGGTAAGCGCCCAAAACACCGTAGGTAGCTATGTCAATATATTTTAATCTTTTAGATTTAGGCCCTAACAATCTTGAGATTGCATCGAGATTTTGATGCAATTTGCTGAAAAACTCCTTTTTTCCATACTGTTTTATAAAAGATGCTCGAGAAATTGATAGAATGTCATCAATGTATTTTTTCAATGCTTCTTC
>CBEVQP010000039.1:0-10620 GCA_965552035.1 uncultured Thermoplasmata archaeon
CGAAGCGGTCGTACTTCGGGCGCCCACTCCTCCCGAGCATCTGTTGGATCTCCATGTCCTGTAGCAATTATTATTGGATTTTCTGGATCATAAGGGTCTATTCCTTTAGGACACTCCTCGTGAAGGAGCTTGATTGCTACGCCTGTTCCTCCTATATACTCCTCAAAAAGTTCTGGCCTTTCCTCAACCCAAGTCTTATTCTCACTAAGATCAATATACAAAACTTTAGAAAACTTAAGATCTACCATCTCACTCAGCCTCTTCTACAGGAACCATTTGTAAGATATTATGGGGACAGAAATTCGTACAAATTCCACACTGAATGCAAACGACAGCTTTATTAGTCAATGGGGATATGTAAATTGCTCTATAAGGACATGCTGTCACACAATTTCCACAACCTATACACTTCTTTTCGTCGTAGAATATTCCTCTTGGTTCAGCAGCTACCAAGGCATCGGTAGGGCATACTTTTGCGCAAGGTGGATCAACACAGCTTCTACACACTATAACTGAAAAAGCTGCTCCTTCAATACCTCCTGTGCTTTTCACGCGTATTGCAGAGAGTTCAGGGGTTATCATACCAAGCCTAATATTAGAGCATGCTATAACACAATTTTCACATCCTATGCACCTTTCCATATTCACTACACGTAGTATTTTTGTCCTTTTCATCGACATAAATGCACACCCAAGAGATGTGATTTCACGTCTTATTTACTAAAAGTGTGAAAATAAAGAAATAAGTCTTTCCATGAGAGCTTATGAAGTTGTCCTGTTATCTATTCGCTTTTCATATATTCTAATGTCGTATTTTTATACCATATTCCAAGAATTGCAGAGCTATGCACAAAACATTTCTAACTAATCTCCATGACCACAAAAACTCCAAGAAGCTTTCAAAAGTACTTAGACAACATAAGCCACCAAGAAAGGTATTATCATTACCTCCGATTTTATACTTAACAACATTCTCTGTTGCTCTAAGACCGCCATAAAGTCTCTCAGACACTCTCCCATAAGAAACCATCGAAATCCAAAACTCTTTTATAACTTTAAACTCTTTTTCAATTCGTTGATAACTCCAAACGATTATCTCAAAAACTTAGAATTTAAGAATTGCCTATACTATGTCTAAAGCTAATGACATTGTCCTAGAACACTAATCTCAATATCACGTTTCAGAATCTGACTCTGAGGTGAGATTGTTTGGATTCAGAACCCATAGGAGTCTGTACATATCATGGATTCTATAGGGGAGAGAGATGTCCTCACTGCGGAAGAGTTGGAATGCAACTAATGAATGCAGAAGAGGCAAATAAGCTTAGCAGAAGGATGGCAGCAGCACTCCGACATTCTCCAGAGAGGTTTAACTTAACTATGGATAAGCATGGTTGGGTAAAAATATCTGACCTATCAAACGCTATTAGAAAGTTAAGAGGATTTCGATGGGTACGACCAACACATGTGCTCGCCGTTGCTCTTACAGATCCTAAGGGAAGATATCACGTAGATTCTGATAGAGGCCTTATTAGAGCCTCCTATGGACATACTATAGACATCGATATCTCGGATTACCCTGACGCTACAGAGTACGATATTCTATACTATCCTGCCACAGAGGAGGAGTTTGAAATAATTCTTGCTCATGGACTAAAACCTTCAGAGAGAAAATTTATCCATCTCTCTACTCACCTTGAACAAGCCATAAGCGCTGGGAGAGTACACACAGATGATCCTATCATTTTGTCTATAGATGCTAAAAAAGCCATCAATGAGGGAATCGTAATAAAAAAGGCTTCACCTTACATTTGCATTGCAAAAGAGATTCCGCCACAATATATTTTCGTGTTAGGAAAAGCCTCCGAAATTGAGAGGGCACTTAAATGATCGTATGGACGCCAAAAGGCGAAGAAAGTCCTAAAAAGAACATTGTAAACGTGTCTCCAGTTGGGCCTCCGCTCAAAAGAGATGATTTAATTATCGGAAATGTAGTTCCAGGAAAAACCTGTGTTTATCCGTTTATACCTGAAAATGCTGATTATGATATTGTTTTTTTCAAACAACGATATAAAGTAATGTTCATCCCTTATGAACAAGATGCATGGAGGGAGTTCTTAGAATATTTAGAAACATTTGTCGATGAGTCTCTAGATCAGGATTTCAAAGTATCCCTGGATACTCCTTGGAAAGCTGATTATGTGTTAAGATTTCTTAAAAAGAAGTTTCCAGCGAGGCTTAACGTTACTAAAGTTAAAATTAGCCAGAATGAAGTTCTTTATGGAAACTCTCCAAAAAAGGTTCTAAGATACGGATTACATAATTGGGGTCAAAAGAATTTTATAATGGCTCTATGGAACTTATCTCTAGGAAAACTCGAAAATTTGGAAATATTTCTCATAAATAGACCTCTGGATAACTTAATTCTGCGTCTCGAAAACCCTAATGTTGCTTTTGAATATATTGCCAACGAAAGGGATCTCAAGATTCATCATCCCCTTATGCCAAGGCTAGAAGATGGTACATTTAAAATAACATTAAACGGACAAGACAAAATCATAAGAGATCCTACAAAGAGTTTTGATGTTGAAGTATATCCTATTATTGTGAAAAGAAATGATCGTGCTGCAATAAAAGGCTTCAGAATTTTAGGATCTCACATAGCCTCTTTTTTAAGGTTTTACATGCTAGAAACAAAAAGGATCTTAAAATCAATTAAGATTTGGGCAAGAGATTGGAAAAACACAAGAATAGACGTAAACAAGATTACAGATGTTCCACAAACAAGAGATAAAGAGTTTAGAGAAGCTGTAATCTTATTCGAAACAGAATACACTCTTGATATCCCATTAACTAAACTAAAATATCCTGTGAACCTAAGTTATCCCACATTTGATAGCTTAGATATTCAATTAAACAAGGATTTGATAGATTTCATCAAAAGTTTCGACATAAATAATCCGAAAAACTATTCCTCAAGATACTCCCACATCCTCCCTAAGGTTAGAGGAAACTGGGATCTCGCCGTTAAAGTAAGTAGAGCACTTAAAACTAAAATCTCGAGAAAAGTGGCGCTTCATACCATTAACCACACAATAATATCTCTTCTAAGATTCTATGGGTATATTGCCTGCGAAGTTCTGGAAAATCCCGAAGAATTATACGTAGACGCGAGAATAAATCATGTAGAGAAAAATCCGGAAAGCCTATTTGAAATTGCATACGCATTACTAAAAAGTTGTACGTGCGATGAAGTCTGCGAGGGATGCGCTTATAATCCCTCATGCCCTCATGAAAACAGATACCTAGATAGAATCATTGCTCTAAAGGCGTTACACACATTGTTCAAGGAGTAGATTACTATGGGCTTCTCTAATAAAAGATTTGTCGGAATTGCCCTTATAGTACTTGCGTCATTCTCTGGAACATTTGCATTTAGACTCTCTATACCCGTTGTGGCCTTCTTTACACGGGATTTTCTAGAGGCTACAATGTTTTCTGTATCTGCAATTTTTGTTGTTTTCATGTTATCTAGAGCGCTATCTTCTGTTACAATGGGAAGATTGCTCGAGAGCAAAAAAGCCTTAGTATTTGCTGGTTCAGTTGCAATGATAGGTAACGCAATTCTTGTAAGGGCTTATGGTTTCGCTGCGAGTTGGACAGACATACTAGCTTTGAGAGCAATAAACGGTGTCTTAAATGGTGTATCTTGGCCTATTGCTCAGTTTGTAGTCACTTCTACGTCTCCAGAGTCCATGAAATCCAGAGTATCCTCAGCATATATGATTGCAGGAACAGTAGCCTCAATAGTTGCAAATTATGTTTATGCATACACAACCAAATATCCCATGAATCTTCAGTTAATGATTTCCTCTGGGGGCTATATCATCACAGGACTCCTCATGTTTAGTTCGTATTTTATACTTTACAAAGATATAGTCCCCAAGAAAGTTCCGAAAGATCGTGAAAAGTCGTATGGGCCAAAAAATGTACAAATAGTAAATTACCTTGTCATCACATTTTTACTCTTCTGTAGCTTATCATTTATGAATGGAGACGTCTTCTACGTATACCTTTCAGAAAAACTCTCACTTTCAAAAGAGGATACTTCAAAGCTTGTTGCAAATATTTCAATAGTAGCTTCGATATTAAGCTATCTTGTTGCTTGGTTTGCAGATAGAAAAAATGCTCGAGA
This sequence comes from uncultured Thermoplasmata archaeon, assembly GCA_965552035.1. Taxonomy (GTDB): domain Archaea; phylum Thermoplasmatota; class B47-G6; order B47-G6; family B47-G6; genus B47-G6. The sequence continues at coordinate 4,196 of CBEVQP010000039.1, forward strand.
GCGTGTTTTAAAGCACGCCGCGTTGATTGGAAGCTTATCACCCCTAATGATTATGGTTACGTTTCCACCAATAATGTTACTAGGCACTATTCTAGGACTAACATCACTGCGAGTTTTTACTCCCTTAATAAGAAGCTACTTAGCATCAAAGGCAACGCGTGTTTCTTTGGCATTCGGGAGTATAAATATGTTCCAAAATATGGGTGTGATGATGGGTCAAATACTCTTTGGTTCTCTCTATGATCTTTTACCATCTATTATATTTGGAGGTTTACTATTCTCTCCTATCGCCATTTTAGGTATTCCAGGCATTGCTGCAGCAATTCTCTCAATAAAGTTAAAATAAAAGATTAGCATCAATAACTTCAGACAGTTTAATATTTTTGCTTCTAATTTCTTAAAAATTTTAGTAAAAAGAAGTCACTGTTTTCTAAGAATTTTTATAAACTCCTTCATCCACATGTGAAGATCTCCTGGATGGCGTGATGTTACAAGATTGCTGTCCACAACTACTGGAGAATCTTCCCAAATTCCTCCCGCAGCTATTATATCGTCTTTTATTCCGTACCAAGAAGTTAATTTCTTCCCCCTAACAACACCTGCAGAAATAAGTACTTGAGGGCCATGGCAAATTGTAGCTACAGGTTTATTACTTTCGAAAAAATGTTTAGTTATCTCAATAGCGTTTTCATTAAGTCTTACAGACTCTGGGGCCCTTCCACCTGGGATTACTAGAGCATCGTATTCCTCAGGATTAATGTCTTCAAACATCTTATCTACCTTTACAGTGTATCCATGCTTGCCGGAGATTTTTTCTTTGATAGAAGCTATATGGACTTCAAAACCTTCTTCTTTTAGCCTATAGTACGGATAAAATAGCTCTAGATCTTCAAAGTTATCTGCGGTAATAATTAACACTCTTTTCACCATAAACATCACCAAAACTTCAAATTTAATTTAAACATTTAAAACATGTTATTCAAAAATGAAAAAGCTAGAAAGATAAAAGGGCAATGCTTCTTATTATATCCGCAACGTCCTCGCACCTATCTGTAGCATTTTCTATGGAATCTATCACTTCCTTTGTAATTATACATACTGATGGCGTAGCAACCTCATCACACCAGGCTACGGCCCTTTCTAGTGCTTGTGTTCTTAAATCATCGACTTCTTCTTCGATTCTTTCTATGATGTCTGCTATTTCTAAGGCTTTTTTAGTGTCTTTATAGAGTTCTTTTATGCCATCCCTTATCCTTAACGTCGCCTTTTGCAGCTCCTTGCTCATCTTAATAAGAAGTTTTTCTAAATCATCAGGAAGCTTTTTCTGAGGCAAAATTAGAAAATTACGAGCTGCATATTTTACGTAAGCTGCAATATCATCTAACGTAAGCGTTAGTCGAATAAGATCTTCTCTATCGATAGGATGGAAGGGTCCCATGGATAAGGAAGATATTATCTCTCTTTTTATGTCATCTGCTTCCTTTTCGGTCAAATAAATCTTTTTATATACCTCACTTGCAGAATCCTTTCCTTTTGTAAAATAAGTCTCTAGAAATTCTGTAAGTCTGTTGGAGACTTCAATTATTTTATCAACATGATTTAAAGACATTTCTATAATTTCTGCTTGCCTTCTTCTACTAATCCAACTCCACATAGATACCACAACAATCACCCCGCTTATATTATTAGTCTTACAAGCAAATAAAGCGCAAAACTAAGTCCTGCAGCAACCGGAACCGTTAAGATCCATGAAACAAGAATGTAGCCTATAACTCTTAAATTTAATGCTCTTACACTCCTCTCTTTTGCTATGCCAACCCCAATAACAGAGGAGACACTTGCATGCGTCGTAGATATTGGCATACCATATCCGAAAATAACCGAGGGAACTGTGCTAAATCCCCATACAACTAGTGCGTTTGAAAGTCCTGCAGCTGCTCCAGAGATTGGATCTAATCTTGTAATCTTAAAACCAACTGTTTCAATAACCTTATGCCCCCAAGTAAATGCTCCAAGAGTAATTCCTACAGATCCTATGAAGGCCAATAAAAACATCGTTTTTGTATCTGGCGTGCCCAATATTGATGATGTTGCTGTCATAAATACGCCGGTAGCATTTCCTACATCATTTGCTCCAAACGCATATGCAGAAAATATAAGGTTCCCAATGAGTATATATTTAAAAATTTTTTCTGGATCTTTAGATCTGTCTTTTAACTTAAAATATAAGTTGAAAAAAGCATGATAAAGGGACATAGAGACCAATATAGCCATAATTGGTGATATCAACCAACTAGCAATGACCTTATAAACCACAGAATATCTTATATTGTTGGCTCCCTCAAAAAACAAATATGCTAAGCCTATGCCTAATACTGCTCCAACAGAACTATGGGTCGTTGAAACAGGAAGGCCTTTCCAAGTAACAAGCGTAATCCAAACGCCTGCTGACAAAGCAGCAATAAGGGCACCTATAGGGTCAATTGAAGATACAACACCTTTTCCGATAGTTTTCATCACCATGTACCCTTGTACAAGAGCGCCTAACGTTGCGAATGTTGAAAACAGAATTATTGCCTTTTTGATGGATATTACACCAGCGCCTACTGCGGTCTCTGTAGGATTCGCTGCATCATTTGCTCCTAAGTTCCAAGCAATATAGATTGATGCAACAAAGCCCAGTATTAGTATTAATGTCTCGTTCAATGATATCACCTAACACTGCTTTTCTTAGGACCTTTACACCATTAAAAACCGTAAAATGTTGTAATAGTATTTTGCATATAGAGTATATAGAATATATACTTAGAGGCATAAAATTCACTAAATTTTGTAAATTAAAGCTCAAAAATCCTTACTTTCCCATCCTTATATGCCACTATAATCTTCGTTGCTAATCCTGTAAAAATACCGTTTTCCACAACCCCGGGTATAGAGTTGATCTCTACTTCCCATTTTTTTGGATCATTTACCCTATCAATACTAAGGTCAACGATATAATTCCCATTATCTGTGATAAATGGTTTTTTCCCTACTTTTCTTAAAGTTGGGCGACCATAACTTTCAAGAGCCTTCATAGTATGTTTCCATCCGAAAGAAAGAATCTCCACGGGCAACTTTCCTTTTTGACCAAGCCACTGAACTAACTTCGTTTCATCAACAATTATTATTTCTTCTTTACTCATTTTTGCAATTATTTTTTCGCGCGTAAGAGCGCCTCCATAACCTTTTATTAGGTTTCCTTCTTTGTCTACTTCATCAGCGCCGTCTATTGTAATATCTACATATTCCACCTCATTAGGACTCATTACTCTAAGGCCTAACGAAATTGCTAAACGCTCACTCTCTTTAGAGGTAGCAACACAAATTACATCAAACTCATTTTCAGCAATAAATTCAATAGCATATTTAGCAGTACTACCCGTTCCAAGACCTACAATGATATCGTCTTTCAAAAATTTCATAGCTTCACGAGCAGCTAGTTTTTTCATTTTTTCTTTAGTATCTTCAGAAATCATTACGCTAAACCTCCAGAAATATAGAACTTCTCGATTACTTTCGTTTCCATAATTCTTTATAAATTATTTAATAAATAATAAATCAAATATCTTGCCGGTAGAGATCTTCACTGCTCTTATCATCATTGAAAGATGTGCAAAAACTCTTTATTATCTTATGTTATCTCTAACGAATGAGTGTATTACTATTTAAGGGACTCACCCCCTTGAATCAGAAAAACATGTCGAAATACGAAAATGGCAAAAAGATGCTTAGATATTAGTTCGTGGAACGCATAAATTTGGCGAAGAATAATTACGCCGCGTCTCTCCGCCCCATAAATACACGAATCTGGTAAGTGCCAACTCACTTGTGCTTATGCCAGTCAATTCCGCAGAAGCGTAATCCCCGTGTTCCAACCCGGGGAAATCAAACAAATGGGGGCTCATAGTTCAAAAAGTAATATACTGTCTCAGGAATCTCCCAACTAGGATAACAGCAAATAACGTTAAAATTAAATAGCAGCAATATTCAGGGGAGTTTGCTATGGCAAAAATTTTTGACGAGCATCGTAGAGATGAGATCATAAGAGGAAACTTCAAGGAAGTAATGAAACGAATGTATATCCCCACAATACTAGGTTCAATAGTAGGAGTCCTATACACTCTAGCAGATACTTACTGGCTCGGTGGCTTGGGATACGTTGCCCTTTCAGCTCCTGTTATGTCGTGGATTGTCCAATCAACTCTCTTTTCGATAGTAATAATGTGTCCATTGGCTGTTTATTCCATTATTCCGCGCCTAATAGGTCAAGAAAGGGTTTCTTCTGCTCGAAGCTTTGCTGGGACAACAATAACATTTACAGGTCTTTTACTTCTCGTAGCAGTTTTGTCCTATAACTATCTAATTGTACCCAACGTGCACTATCTATTCAAATCGTCTCCAGAAGTTATTGAAGCATTTAAGGCATATACTTTTATTACTGCTTTCTCTACGGCAATTCTTTACTTAAGCTCAACAATTTCAAGTATAATTTCCGCATGGGGTTATCCCGACGTAAGAGCATATGTATCCATACCCTTCACCATTCTTAACATAATCTTAGACCCTCTTCTTCTCTATGGCATAGGACCATTCCCTGCACTTGGTATTGAAGGGGTTGCTTACGCAACCCTAATTTCTGAGGCTTTGGAGTTTATTACATACATAATTTTAATAAGCGCTAGAACGCCCGTTCATATATCCCACCGCGATCTTATTCCCATCAAAGAAGAGCTTAGAGAGATCTTGAAGGTTGGTTTGCCGCATTCTGCAAACTTTGTCCTTACATATTTGGCTTTGTTTATTGTGCTAACCATAGGAACGTACATATCTGACTTTGTAGTCGCTGCTTTTGGAATGGTGTACTACATATCCGGCATATTTTCAACGCCTATTCTTAGCCTCATAACAATTGGAACCATCGTAGGTGGAGAATACATAGGGGTCGGTGATTACAACTACGCTAAAAAAGTGTTCCAGTATACCCTAAAAGTAGTTTTTGTATCATCGTTCATAGTGTTTACAATAGTGACTTTACTCTCACCATACATCGGAGCATTTTTTGTTAGGGGTGGCGAAAACATTGAAGCTACTATAAAAGAGTTCGTTGTTGGAATGATTACATTTGGATATACGAACATTCCTTATCTTATGGGGATGGTCTTTCTAGCCCCATTCAGAGCTTCTGGAAAAACTTACTATGAGACTATTTTTTCTATTATTCGTTTTTGGGTACTTCGTGTTCCATGTGTGGTGCTTTTAGCTATTGTCTTGGGTCTTGGATCAATAGGATTCTGGCTAGGACTTCTTATTAGTAATGTGGGAGCGCTACCAATAGGTTATGTATTCTATACCAAAGAATTATGGAAAGTTTAGTCAATAGGCACTAATTTGAGGCCCCTCTTTTCTAATTCTGATCTTGCTCTTTCAATATGGGTTTGTGTTTCCGAGAACAATATTATCATTATGTAAGCATCTTTTCCAAAGCCTCGAGGTGATGAATGTATCTTCACATCTAATTTCTTAGCAACTTCCGTTAGATGTTCTGCTATCATAGTCTCATCTTTAGAGAGAATCTTAAACTTCCTTTGAAGCATAGGTTTCGCACGTATCTGCAGTAAAACATACTTTTCAAACATAACCTTCATTTCAGAGGGCATACCAGGAAGCACGAAAATTTTAGTTTTTCCATGATTAATTAAAACTCCCGGAGCAGCTCCTACCTCATTTCTAATTAAAACGCATCCTTCTGGAACATATGCCATCTTTTTCCTGCTTTCATTGATTTCTGGAGTATCTACAAAACCTTTTTTGTATAGCTCCTCATATTTTTCTTTAACCCACTTAAGAGCTTCCTCTGAGAGTTTTAAGGGTCTTCCAACAGCCAACGAAACTGCGTACATTGTTACATCATCGTGCGTAGGCCCTAATCCTCCACTAATTATAAGAATATCGGGTCCTCGGGCTAGAGACTCTAAAATCGCCTGCCTTATTAACTCTACGTCGTCACCTACAGAAGTTATTCTAGTGACCACACAACCTCTCTCAAAAAGTTTTTGAGCAATATATGCAGAGTTTTTGTCAATAGTATTTCCTGAGATAAGCTCGTCTCCTATTGTAATAATTTCTGCAATCAAGAAGATCACCTAATACGTTATTCCTGCTATCTTTTCAAGATGCTTTCTTATCAATCTCTTCTCATCATTCTCAAGTTCAACAAGTGGACTTCTTGGATTCCCGACAGGAAGGCCTCTTATGTCCATAGCAGCTTTAATCCCTGGAATACCATAGACTTCTACTGCTTTAGATAAGGCTATTAGTTTCGCGAACGACTCGTGGGCACCCTTCAGCTTACCAGAGATCCAGTTCTCGTATACCTCCAACAC
>CBEVQP010000040.1:0-10529 GCA_965552035.1 uncultured Thermoplasmata archaeon
TATGTTTTACAACATACTCTATAATAAAATTAGTGATATTGCTTACTTCGTCAAGATCGGAAGAGCACCTATCAAAAGAGCTGAGAGACATCCTTTCCCAATACATACGCTCTGTCGAAGTTTCACCATCATCAGAAAAAAGAGCCTGCTATGCTATAGATGGAACCCTTACGTATGATGTCGGAACGGGTTTCGTGGTTTATAATGTTGCTGCAGAGGCTATACCTATAAACACAAGGGGCAGGGTGAGCATAGAGAACATGTTTCTTATGATACCTACGAGAGACATAAAAGACCGTGTAGCAAACAGAATGCACACGCTCGAGTCCGTCGCAGGAATTAAATCTACAGAAGGAGCTCCCGAAGTTATTTTAGTAGATGGTCTTATCTCTACGCAGATATTTAAACTTTTGAGGAATTTATATACGAGATTTCGTCTTGGAAGTGGTGATAAAGAAGATTTCACAACAACAATCAACGACATAAGCAAAGACATTGAAGACCACTGGTACACTCTCTTAGACCAATTTAAGTTATCTCAAAAAATTTCGCAAAATGAAAAGATAAAATCCTTATTTTTCTCAGAAGCCGGTAGTAAAGAGGTATTAGACGCTCTTGCTAACTATTTCGTCCAAGGAGATTCAATAGAGAGTCACAAAAAACATATTGCAATAGAAAACGCCATGCTCACCTTAGAGGTTCTTGAAGGTATTATCACAAGAGAGATGCTCATAAAAGAAGCTAAAAACCATGAGGTAAACGTTGTAGGTATTGCAAAAAAGAGCTCGGGATACTCTCTTAGAAACTCGCGTGAGGTGCTAAGAATACTAGGAGTGGGTTCAGAAGTGCTGGAGAATATTCAAAACGTGAGTGACATCATTCTCGCGACACTCTTACTCGACCAAAATAAGCGAGAATTTGTAGTTTCTCCATTGTTTTATGTATATTACATGGAACACATAACAAAAAGAATTAGAGACTCATCTGAGCTTGTAAAAGACATTGCACCGAATGTAGCCTCACTTGCAGAGTTAGCAACAAAAATTCATGAAAAACACATAAGAATTCCAAAAGATTACGAAGCTCTCTCCGAAGAGATGGTAAGACATAACTTTTACGTTGGATATGCGCGTTTTGCTCCACATCAAAGACCATACAAGTTTGAAGTGTTACTTCACAAAAAGGATTTAGAGGATCTTATGGGATTTGTATTTAGCATTAGTAAAAGCGGATATCCTCAGCCCCTATCTCTTGCAGATGCTGCTGTCAAGAAACCCTACGAGCTTATGCCCACGCTCTCTGGTGTTTTATCATTATTTGTTAAAAAGCATTTCTCTAAGGAGGATGAAAAAGTAGTGGCGGATCTGATAATAAACCAGCTAATAGGCCCATATAGAGGTCACCTAGCACGTTCTAGAAGTACATTCACATCCTAAAGTCTGCCACCCACTGCTGAAAAACTCCTGTTGTCTTCAACGTGAAGGTATCATTGCGGCTTTGCCAGGTCTCCAATGGTATATACCTTGCCGTTCCAGTAAATTAAAGGCCTTTTATCATTGTTTTTGTGGACTTCGACAGGCTCCCCTACAACGAGATAATGATCTCCTATTATGTGGTGTTCCATTAATCGACACTCAAAAATTAATGGTGCATCTTCTATTATTGGCGCTGTTATCTTCTTTGCTTTACCTATTCTTAGCCCATATTTTTCTGCTGCCACTTTGATTTTATCTACTTTTCTGCTGCTCATACCACCAAACAATGCCAAAGCAGCTTTTAAAAGATCTTCAGAGACTAGATGGACTGCAAATTCTTTAAATTTAAGTATTAACTCTAAAGTTCTCCACTCATTGTAGATGGCAATGCCGAAATATGGGGGCTTCCACGAAACTTGTGCATTCCAAGAGGCTGTCATGCCAGCTCTTTCGTTTTCTGTACCAACAGTTACAATCACAATAGCCGATGGGACCAAGTCTAAAAGTTTTTGAATATTATCAGAGTCCATTGCATTCACCAAATAAATATTATCGAAAAAGAGAGAAATAATTCTTCTCGTCATTCTTCACTTTCTATTTTCTCCAAAAACCAGCTATACGCAGGATCTTTTTTCAAGAGATCTTTGAGAGCAGCAGCCCCATTCTTTAATATGAGGGTCAAATATGCTACTCTCTTTCCAAGAGACTCCGCTGCCCTAATTGTTGTCATGGCGTCCTCGTCTCCTTCTTCTTCCATTCTTGCAAATGCGTCGGGGAGGGGAGATCTCTTCGTCCAACCTAAAGCGCCTATATAAGACTCTGGAGGATCGCCTGCTATTGGTATCCCACCCATTACCAGGGCGTGAGTGATTATCTGGATGGCAGCAAGCTCTTCACCGCCTCCTAGATCTGTTCCCTGTACGATTGTTCCAATAACCTTCATAGATCTTGGTGGTCTGTCTTGATATTTTGCAAAAAGAGTTTGGCCAAGCCTATCTAGAAATGCCTTGAAATGCGCAGGTAATCCCAGATGGAAGACAGGTATTGAATATATTACCGCATCAGCCTCTAGCCATTTCTCAAATATTTCGTCGAAGTCGTCATGTAAGATACACTCTCTGTGATCTATACACGAAAGACAATGACCACAAGGGCTTATTATTTTCCCAGAAAACCTATATATCTCAGTTTCAATATGTTGAGGACTTATGCTTTTCGCAGCTTCCAAAGCCTTTTTTAAAAGATATTCACTGTTCCCGTCAAGTCTAATGCTTGCAGAAATTCCAAGAATTTTTATTGGAAGGATTTTCACTCCTTACACCCCTTTGAGTTCCTCCTTAAGTGCTCTATAAAATCTCTCCCACCACTCACGTGCAGCATCTAGAGTATTTTGCTCAAACTTTTCAGACCATTCCTTTGAGTCGTATTCCAAAGCCATCTTGTGCAGTATATCTAAAACTCTTTTGCTCTCCCAGAACTGAGGTAAAGCTCCCGCAAGCCTTTGATATTCTACTATCTTTGCGTAAACCACTTTTGATCTCTCTAGCACGTCTATATCAACACCATATACGCTTTTGTACAGTTCTTTAAGTACTTTTTCAACCCATTTCCTGTGGAATCTGCACCACGCCACGTTTTCTAGCATTAATTCATAAAATGCTCTTTCTACAGCAAGTTTTGCATAGTCTTCAGGTTCTAAGAATACTAAAGAATATAGCGTCCAATAACGTCCCAAAATGGGCAATGGTGCAAACATTCCTGGAGTAAAGTAATAGTTAGGCATCATTAGCCCTTTATCTCCAAAAGGTATGTACACTGCCAAATCTTCGAACTTAATGCCTTTTTCCTTTACCCTATCACTAAAGGATTCATCTAAACTTTTGGCAGCCTCTCTTACACCCTTTTCAGCTATTTCTCTAAGTATTTCGTTATTTCCATAAGCCATTTCTGTAATTAGTCTCACAGCAATTTCAGCATTTTTCTTGGAATATCTAGACTCATACTCTTCTGGGTCAAAGTTGGGTTTCTCACTTATCCCCAATTCCTCTGGTTTAAGCAACTCCTTCTCAAGTAGTTCGAACAACCATCCTAAGATGTTTCCCATTTCTATAGCATCATATCCAAGACTATCTATCATCTCGATGACTTCCTTTGCATCCTTAAAGTCAAAGATTCCTAACATAGGGCCGCTTGCATTAAAAGGTTCGTAGTCAATGTGTTGCCCTTCACTGGAGACTTTTTTACACTTTACAGGACAAGGTTCGCCACATGTGACGAAACTGTAGTTATTTATTACCTCTTTGTTAAATGGTTTGTAGAACTTTTCGATAAGTTCGTCGTATAACTTGCTCCTCAAAGCTTTCTCTAACTCGAGAGTTCTCCAATTAAACATTGGGACTTTTTCCCTATATATGAGATAATTTTGGCCAAAAGTACCGCCACTTCTAGTCTTTACATCATAGTTGTATTTTACAGTAGACTCAAGAACTTTCTTCAGATAGGACTCACCCAATATTGACGACAATAATCCGTATGCCGTATCAAATCTCCTGAGAACATTTGGAACATTTTTGTAGTTATGTCCCCCATACACTATCGCAACAACATTATGAGCCCTAGCTAGTACGCTGCCTCCACCACCTCTAGAACCCCAGTCCTCCACGCGGATTTTCTTTGACATATAATCTATTGATGGCGAGTACAATGCACCAAATCCTGATTTATATGATGCAGGTCCTACAAGAACCATCCGTGCTTTATTCTTCACGATAAATTCCCAGAAATTGTCTATTATGTAGTGCGCAAGTGCTTTTACACCTATAAACCCGTTATATCCCCCATAAATGCTCTCTAACGAATTAATAGTTTCTGTTCTAACTTTTATGTCGCCATCTTCAATTCCCTGAACAAAAATTATCTTGGGATCTTTTGCTCTTCCTTCAATAGAGATTGCGTTAAGTCCAGTCCCAACAAAGTTGTATCCCGCACCTCCAATGCTTGTAACAAAAAGTCCTTGCGTCCTGGGGCTCCTAAAAACTGCTGTAAGTCTATGTGCTCCAAAAAGCCCTCCTCCAGCAAAAGGCCCTCTCCCAATTATCACAGCATTACGGGGGTCGTATACGTCGTGCTTGTAACTCTTAAACGTATTTAAGTGCAAATCTACTCCTAGATCGACAACTCCTGAGTACTCTTTGTACTCTTTAATAGTATAGCTATTGTTGCTGAGATCCATATGGAGAACTCTTTGAGAAATCATTGAAGATCACCGAACTACTCTAAATTTGAACACTCAATATATGCTTTGTATGCAAAATTGTAATAATGTAAAATGCCTCTCACAATATGCTGTGGCAGCTCTTGCTCTATTATTCAAACATTATACATCAACCACAAAAACAAAGATAGTTGTCAAAGAGGACACCTCACAATATCATGAGCATAAGGACACGAAGCGCATGTAGGCGTATTTCCCCAACAGTCCATTTTATTAGTTGCAGTAAGCAGACATACATCTTTGAGCTCACAATCAAGACAGGATGGTTGATCAAAGAATTGTGTTTTGAACCTAAATCCAACAAACTCGGGTTTTCTCCATATGCTAAGTAAACTTTCTTCCAGTACATTTCCAAACGTAACCCTATAAACCTCACGTTCTCTTCCAAAAAATGTTGCTTTCCAATTATGAGCGTAATAAATACAAGGAGATACCTCCCCATCCCAAGAAATAAAAACTGCTTTTTTATTAATGAAAGGACATACCCTCCTCCCAGTAACGCCGTCTCTTGGAACTGACAGGGATATTTCATATTTAGATGCTTCTAAAGCAGCTTTTTCAATATATGTTCTCAGTTTTCTTTTTGAATCTTCAGAGGATAAGCATGAGATTCTCTCTTCGACAGTTTTAGATATAGGGATAACATGAGAAAGTGTAATTTTGCTTATAGCAAGTTTTCGAGCAAACGAAGGTAATAATGGAATTTCTTTGCAATTATATTTAGTTATTGTAAAATGTATAGAAACCTCAGGTTTTTCCATGTTTTTATCAAGTTTAAGATCCCTAAGTTTGATCAAACCACGAAGTAGACCAGAAAACTTTCCTTTCGGTCTTAAGAGTTCATAGTATTCTCGTTTGGGGGCATCAAGACTTACAACTATTTCGTCAATTCCAATATCAAAAATGGAAGATGCATACTTTTCGAGAAGACTTCCATTAGTAGTTATCATTATCCAAAAACCATAATCTTTTGCCAACTTACAAAATTCTAAAAATCTCTGATGCACTAGCGGTTCTCCCCACCCACTAAAGACGATTTTTTGTACGCCACAATGCTTTAATTCTGCTAGAACTCTTTCGTAAACATCTTTCGACATATCGCCAAAATTCTCTGCAAAAATTGTGTTCCTAAAGCAATAAGTACACGAAAAATTACATCTTGTAGTTATTTCTACCATAGCAGCCTTCGGTTTTGATTTCTCACTCAAGCTTATGACCCAATCATCATAAAATAATGGTTTCACAAAGACCACCGAAAAATAAAAATTAAAAGGCTAGCCGCCAGCTCCTACAGTAAAAATGGAGATTCTAGATCCATCGTCGAGATGTATCTCGTGATCTAGATCGTAAAATACCTGTCCGTTAATTGCAATAAAAATTTCCTTGTTAAGCTCTTTGGTATTCAGAACTTCCAAAAGTTTTGGTATGACTTTTTTGAGGTGTTCTATAATGTCCTTAAATGTATGTTTACCTTCAGGAAGCTCTATTTCTTTTTCTACAAAGCCCAGCACATCTACCAAGATATCCGGAAGTACTAGCACCTTTACTTTGATCATCAGTATCCCCTGTAACTCAAAACACTGGAGGACTATTCTTTCAATGCCCTCTCAGCAACCTCTATGGTGAACTCCAGATCTAACGCTTTTAACTTTTCTGGTAATGGTACTCCTGTCTTAATGTCCCACTTTCTTAATGCAAAATACCTATCAAGCATTTCCTTTAGCTCATCCTCCGAAACCACGTATTCTTTTCCATCTCTCGTTTTGATGGGTTCATGCATTATTCTCCATGGTAACTTATCATCTTTTCTCCTTCTGCCTTCTCTGACCACTATCATTCTCTCCAAAGTTACTATTCTCTCACCATCTCTCATAATACCCTCTGCAGTCTTTTCTATTCCTGTTGCAGCAGTAAACAAATCAGCCATGAGGAACTCATCAACGGCAAATCCAGCGGTGGTTATGAAAGCACAGAATCCTACGCTGTCAGTGATTGCATATATGTCCTCGTGCCATATTACAATTTCAGGTCTTCCTTCCGTTTTTCCAATCCCTGCCCATTCTCTATGCCCAGTAACTCTCTCAAAGAGTTTTAGCGCTCCTTCAGATGTTCCAAACTCTGCAAACGTTTCTGTATGCAGATGATCTGGTCCTCTTGGGTTTAGTGCAAACGCCAATGCATATGCCTTTGCAACCCTTGTTTCGACTCTAGAGTGCTCAAGCCCATTTGCCTGAACTGCCCACTTACATGTTTCTGGATCTACCTTCTTACAAGCTTCAGCTAATCCTTCAGCCAATATATTTCCAATACCATCTCTACTTACAATTTTCTCAATGAGTTTTATAGCCGCCTCTACATTTCCCCAAGTTGGTTCTGTTCCTAGCTCTTCTCTCAATTCTTGTAGGTATCCCTTCTCATATGTCTCCATAACCCATGCAATTACTCCGCCCAGGCTTATAGTATCAACTCCATAGATGTTTGCCAGATCATTCATATAAATTAGCGCATCCGTATCGTGATTTCCAATGTTTCCTCCTAGTGCATTTGAGGTTTCGTATTCCGGACCTATAGTGTCAACACCACCATATTTGTCGGTTCTAGTGTGTCTATGACAGCCCACAATACACTGACCACATCCAGCCCTGCCAACTAAATATCCTGCCTCCACGTAGTATTCTCCCGAGTTCTTGTAAGCGTGCTCCCAATACGACTTTCTAAAGTTATAGTTGGGTAAGGTACTGCTACTGTCTAAAGCCATAGTAGCGCTTGCGGTCCCAAACTTCGCTGTAGCTATTAGTGCTTCGTCCTTCATAATGTTAGACACAACTTTTCGAATAAGTTCATAATACTTCTTAGGATCTGCAATATTTACGGGTGTTGATCCCTCTGAAACCACTATTCCCTTCAATTTTTTAGATCCAAGTACTGCTCCTCCGCCACCTCTCGCAGCTACATTATATATTGAGGCATTTATGCTAGCATACTTTACGAGTCTTTCTCCTGCAGGCCCTATAAGAACAGTGTCAATATGTGTGCCGTGTTTCTTTGCAAGTTTAATATGTGCGCTTCTAACGTCTAGCCCCCACAAGTCTTTGGCAGATTTAATTTCCACATGATCGTCTTCGATATATATGTAAACAGGTTCCTCTGCAGCACCGCGGATTGTAATTATGTCATAGCCATTCATCTTAAGTTTTAGACCAAAGTCTCCACCAACACTGCTCTTGAAATACCTTCCTGTAGCTGGGCTCTTAAACGTTACAGTAGTTCTGCCTGCACTAGGCATAGGGGTTCCTGTAAACGTCCCGGCGCCCATCATTACGACATTATCCGGGTCGAGGGGTTTTATGCTGGGAGGTACTAAATCCCAATACATTCTAGCAATGATTCCTCTTGATCCAATATAGCTTTCCAAAAGTTCTTTGGGATATTTTTCAACCCAAATTTTGTTGTTAGAGAGATCTACGTGTAATATTTTACCATGCACAGAAAACATGATTACTCACCCCCATATTTCTTCTCTATTTCACTTATTTTCCTATGGATCTCCGCTGCAATAAGATATCTTTTAGTATCAGACTCTTTTGTATGTACTACGATATCAAGAGCTTTTGACCAACACACCTTCACACATTGTGGATCTCCGCCACACAAATCGCACATAAGAGGATACGGATAAAGTTTTGGTGAGAATCTTATTGCATGATATGGACAAGCTTCAACACATTTTCCACATTCTTCTCCTAAACATTTTTCTTCTATTATTTTTGGCATCCCAGTTTTCTCATCTTTAATGATAGCATCCTCAGGGCATACAGCAGCACATGGCATGGCTGGACAGGAAATACATACAGTTGGGATAAAAGTAGCTGTAGATTTGTCTTTGTAAATGATAATCCTAGAGAGTCCAATATGAGATCTATTAAAATGTACGAGGCTACACACCAACTCACACATGTGACATCCGGTACACAACGCTGGGTCGTAGATAATTGCTACCTTCTCAGAACTAAATGTTGCTTCGGATGTCATACCACTCACCCTTACAAATCATCCTCAAAAACTGTAGATAAGAATTCTGTTCAATAATTAAACAGTTATATAACATCGCAAAACCTAATGTCTGGCCTAATCTGTTACTTCTTTTCCTTTTCAAATACACTTTTCGTAACAAAAAGAATGAGACATTCCTTAACGCCCTTAATATCTCCTAGTTTATCAAGCACTAGGCTAGCGTCATCATTGCTTCTAAATCTAAATTTGACTAGAATCTCGTAAGGTCCTAGAACCTCTACAATCCTCTCAACCTCTTTAATCCTCATAAGCATTCTTTCAACAACATCCATTGCTGCTTTGGGCTCTACAGAAATTAGAGCAAAAACTTCAATTTTTTGATTAGAGCGCTTTCTCGGATGGGAAGAAATCAACAGCACTCCCTCCTCAGATAATTAAGAATGATTCTATCTTATTTTTTCCTTCAATGCTTTAAATGGGCTTGGACCCCTATATGTTTTTAAAATAACCATGGTCTCTGTCTTTTTGATTCCTTGTATTTCAAACATCTCCGTAGTTAGGAACTCGCGAAGGTCATATAAGTCTTTAGCTACAACCTCCGCGATATAGTCATAATCTCCTGTAACTTCATAAAGGTTTATGATTCTCCAGTTACTCAGCAATTTATTTGCAACAATCTTGCGCGTCTCAAAGTCCACTTTTATTCCTACAAGAGCGTGTACTGATAGTCCTAACTTTGAAAAATCTATATCTGCTCTAAAACCCAAAAGAACTCCATGTCGAATTAATTTTGAAAGTCTATTCCTTATTGCTGTTATACTCACTTTAGTATAATTTGCAATTTCTGATAACGTGGCCCTAGCATTTTTATACAATATATCAATAATCTCCATGTCCTTTTCGTCAATTCTTACCCTCAGGGTCGGCATGAGTTCAACATTTGTCAAATTAATATAAATAGATTATCAATAATCTTTGCACAAATGTGAAATATTTAAGCAGAAAATGGTGGTTTTGAAAGGCATGCTATTCAAATTTTAAATAGTTAAAATCTACATAAGTATAATGTTAAATATCCTCAGCATACTAGTTATTTCAATACCCAAACAAAGCATATCACAAAACAAAAGAAGAAAATTCTGTAAAAATTTTTGAATTTTGTTATCAAATTATGGATGCTGCGTGTTTTTAATACATGAGAACATAGAATTGAAAAGTTTAACAGAACCCTTAAATAAATTGTAGAACGATAAATCTCCTAGAAAAACGTTATTCTTGGTGAGACTTATGCCACGAGAGCTCAAACAAAGCGAGTTGGAGGATATAATCTATGGCGCAGCATTTCTAGGTGCAGGAGGTGGAGGATCTCCAGTACAAGGACTTTCTATTATTTCGCAAATTGAAAAAGAGGGTAAAAAAGTCGTTCTTATAAATCCAGATGAAATAAGAAACGATGCTCTCGTTGTAGTTTCTGCAGGAATGGGATCCCCCGCAGCAGCAAAATATGGCTGGAGAAACGAGCACATACCAGCTTTCAAGCTTCTCAAGGAGTACTTAGAAAAAACTCTAGGCAAAACCGTTGACTATGTAGTACCTTTAGAGATTGGCGCAGGAAATTTTGCCGTTCCGATTCATACTGCTGCCTCTAATGAAATACCACTAATTGATGGAGATGGTGCTGGGAGGGCTATACCAGAGTTGCAACTCGTAAGCTATGACATCTATGGCATTCCTATTTCGCCAATGGCAATAACAAACTGGGAAGG
>CBEVQP010000041.1:0-10337 GCA_965552035.1 uncultured Thermoplasmata archaeon
GATTCTTAGCTTTAACATTACACCATAGCCCTTAAAATACTCTAACTTTTGGCATTTTTCTAAAAACTTAAAATTTGGGTGGCCTTATTTGGTAGCGGGGGGTTAGCCAATGATATATATCATACTATTAATAATCGCACTTCTCGTCGGATTCTGTGTAGGAAAGTTTTTGAAAAAGTCTGAAAAAACGATTAACTTTGTTAACAACGCTACAAAACTCGTAGTTATATCTCTTATTATAGTTGTGGGCTCGAAATTTGGTGTTTCAGGAGTTTTTAAAGAAGGTGCTGAGATCCTTATCAGATCTGGACTTATTGCCTTATTGTCGTCCGCCATAGCGGTTCTTCTAGCAATAATGCTTCTAAATGTCTTTACTAAGAGGGGCGGTGCGCTATGAAATATTGGGAAATCATTGCAGCGTTCGTCGTAGGAGTTGTAATCGGATACTTAGGTCTTGATCTCTCTAACTATTACCTCTTAGGGCTCTCCACTATAGATCTGCTACTCCTGCTCCTCCTATTCTTTATAGGGCTAGATTTTGGAATAAGCGAGGTAAATATAAGATCACTCACAAAAAAGAGTCTAAGAGTGGTGGTTATACTCGTCTTTTCAACCTTTTTGGGCGCAGCTCTGGGAGGCTTTATGGTTTCTTTTTTGTTCAATAACTACTATGCGCTCATAGCAGCCTTAGGTTGCGGTTGGTATTCATTTACATCTGCCACACTAATAAGGTACTCCGTATATTGGGGAAGCATTGCTCTTATTGCAAATATTCTGAGAGAGATAGCATGTATAACGCTATATCCCTTATTAAGTAAAAAATTAAAACTTTCATCCATAACAATTGGGGGAGCCACAACCATGGATACTTCTCTTCCCATAATCTCCAGTTTTGGTAGCAAAGAAGTTGCTCTCATTGCATTTGCTCATGGGCTTATTATTACGCTCACTCTACCCATAATACTAGAAGTACTACTCTCTCTCATCTAGAACCTTTTTCAAAGATGTTAATAATCTCTCTATTGCTTCCTCATTAACATGCGGCATAACTACTAATCTTAATGAAGAGAGTCTCTGTGAGAATCCTATTGAGATTCCATGTTTCCTTTTCAAATCCATCGCAACCTTACGGGGATTCTTCACCCTTATATTGACTATAATCGTTTCTGGTTCAATAGGAACCTCAAACCCTTCTTCTTCTATTCTCTTTCTTGCATAGGATGTGACTCTCAAACACTTTTCTGTGAGTCTTACGAATCCTCTTTTCCCTAGGGCATTTATGACTGCCCAAAAGGCTATGGGGGGCCATGCAGGTCTTGTAGAAGTAAGCGTAAACTGTTTTCCTCCTATATAATAAGGCGCCTCAAAAGCAATTTTATCTGAGAGCCATTCCCTAAACAAGAACATGCCTGCGGGTGGTGGCACTAAACCAAACTTATGAGGATCTACTCCTATTCCTACTACCCTTTCGAGACTAAAATCAAACCTTGGGATTTTCCTTCCTAAAATCTTCATAAACGGTAGCAACAATCCTCCTAGAGCGGCATCTACGTATATGTGCAAATCATATTGCTGAGCTATCTCAGCAAGTTCTTCTATAGGATCCACTGTTCCCGCATCTGTATTAACGGCAACACCTATGATTCCTGCCGTATCATCATCAATAAGCCTTTCTACAGATTCTGGGACAACACGAAGTTTTTCGTCAACCTCTGCGAACTTAAGCCTGATTATTCCTAAATTCTCAGCCTTAATAAAGGAGAAATGTGCTGTTTTGGGTGCTATCACATACTTTTTACCGCTAATCTTCCTTAACATATACGCGCCGAGTATATTTGCCTCAGATCCGCCAGAAGTAAAGGATCCAACTATACCAGAACCTCCCAAGAGGTCTGAGATCATAGATATTACTTCACGCTCAATTTTGTAGGCATTTTCAAATATGTATGGATCTGAGAGTGTAGAGGCCGCATATACTTCCATTACCTTTATTGCTAGGTCATGGGGCGTAGTAATCATAGTACCCAAAATAGTGCCTTCCTCTGTACTTGGATCACCTTTTCTCATGGCGTATATCTCTTCCAAAATCTCTTTAACAGCCTTTCCCTCCTCTGGAAAACTGTACATAGCACAAATTCCTCACTAAATGTTGTTCAATTTCATTATATGATCTTGTCTAGCAACTCGGATCTTTCACGAATATATCCTTAGAATATCTTAAATATAATCAATGTTTTTTGTTAATATCATTGAAATCATGCCTAAGACATGAGGGACTCACCATGGAAATTCGGATATTTAACACGCTTACAGGAGAGAAGGAGGCCTTCAAACCTATAGAGGAAGGTCTCGTAAAGATGTACGTCTGTGGACCAACTGTGTATGACGATATTCACATAGGACATGCTCGCACATTTGTTTTCTTCGACTTTGTAAGAAAGTTCTTTGAAAAAATAGGATATGATGTGATCTACGTCCTTAACATTACGGATGTTGAAGACAAAATAATTAATACTGCAAGAGCAAAGGGGGTTCCATCAAAAGAATATGCTGAGGAGTATACCAAGAGGTTTATTGAAGATTATTTTGCATTAGGCCTAAAACCACCTGATGTGTTCCCAAGGGTTTCGCAACACATCGATGAAATAATAGACATGATATCAAAGCTCATAGAGAAGGGCTACGCCTATGTGTCCTCTGATGGGGTGTACTATAGGGTAAAGATGTTTAAGGACTATGGAAAGCTTTCAAAAAGAAGAATAGAAGATATGATCGCTGGAGCTCGCGTAGAGGTCTCCGAAGGTAAAGAAGATCCTCTAGACTTTGCTTTATGGAAGGCTAAAAAAGAAAATGAAGACATCTTCTGGGAAAGTCCATGGTGTGTAGGAAGGCCCGGATGGCACATTGAGTGTTCTGCAATGTCTATGAAATATCTCGGTGAACAATTCGACATACACGGTGGTGGTTCAGACCTCATATTCCCTCATCACGAAAACGAAATCGCCCAATCAGCTGGGGTTACTGGTAAGATTCCTGCAAAATACTGGATGCACGTAGGTATGCTGCAACTGGCGGGAGAGAAAATGTCCAAGTCGCTTGGAAACATAATAAAAATAAGAGACATATTGCAAAAGTATTCCCCTGAAGTAGTAAAATTCTATGTACTAAACGCCTATTACAGAAAACCCATAGAATATTCTCTAGAAGCATTAGAAGACTCCAAGAAAGCCTTAGAGATTGTTGAAAGAGCGTACAGTGTCTTAAATACTATGATTTCGTCAGGGGATTATTCGCACGTATTCAGACTTTCAGACCACGAGATACAGCTAATAAGGAATCTCAGGACAATAAGGAGTAAAATTATGGCAGAGCTCTCAGACGATTTCAATACGAGAGAGGCTCTAAAGGAGTTGATCTCCCTCTCGAAAAACGTCTTCCAAGACGTCGCAGATGGAAAGATAAGATCGATGACTGTAGCCTTTAAATTAAGAGAGTTTATATGGGAGTTTGGAGATCTTTTCGGAATCCTTAAACAAGAGAGTATCTCAAAGGACATGGAGATTCTAAGCCGCGTTGTAGAAGAAATACTATCCCTAAGAGAAGAGTTCAGAAAGGTTAAAAACTGGGAAGTTGCCGACGCTATTCGTGCAGCGTTAAATCGTGCTGGGATAATTGTCGATGACACTAGGAGTGGTCCCATATGGAGAATAAAGAAATAAGAAGAGAAGATGTTCTCGTATCTCCCGTAAAAGATGTCGTTATTAAAGAAAATATGACAATATCAGACTTTATAGATTCATTAAAAAATGTTGGCGGCTTTACTGCAAAGAAGCTCTGGTTAGCATCACAAATAATGCTAGATATGCTAAGTGATGATTCCGTAATATTCTTTTCATTTCCTGCTGCAATTATGGCCACCGGCATAAGGGGCGTTATTGTCGATATGGTGAGAAGAGGCTTCGTAGACGTGATAATAACTACCTGTGGTACTCTAGATCATGACATCGCTCGCTCATTAGACAAATACTACGAAGGAGATTTTCTAGCCGATGACCATCTTCTTAGGGATCTTGAGATAAACAGATTAGGCAATGTATTTGTGCCAAACGAATCCTACGGTCTTGTAATTGAACACTTCATGAGACCATTATTAAAGGAGGTCTACGAACAAGGGAAAAAAGTAATATCCACTAGAGAGTTATGTTGGGAGATAGGGAAAAGGTTAAGATCGCAAGATTCGCTACTTAAAATTGCCTATGATAACAAGGTTCCTATATATGTTCCCGGGATTTCTGATGGAGCTGTTGGAAGTCAGATATGGCTATTTAAACAGATGCACAAAGACTTCGTCATAGATGTTTTTGCTGATGAGGAAGAGCTGTCAAATATAATATTTGATGCGAAAAAAACTGGAGCATTGATGATTGGTGGAGGTATTTCAAAACATCATACTATATGGTGGAACCAATTCAGAGATGGCCTAGATTATGCAGTATATATCACAACAGCCCCTGAGTGGGATGGTAGTCTCTCCGGGGCTAGAGTTCGCGAGGCCGTATCTTGGGGAAAGGTAAGCCAAAGAGCAAGATATGTTACAGTTGAGGGGGAAGCAACAATTCTGCTTCCTCTCATTCATGCTTATCTCATAGATAAAATTGGAAAAAGGGAAAATAAGAATGTGTTGGAGGGAGTCTAATGAGGATGCATATCGAATGGTTACCAGAAGGTGCTAGAAGTGCAGCAAAACGAGATGACGTGATAGTGGTTGTTGATACCTTAAGATCCGCTGCACTAATTGTAACTGCCCTAGCTAATGGTATCGAAAAGGTCTTTATTGCCAATGATCTCTCAGATGCTGTAAAACTAAAAAACATTTATGGGGATATGATAATCGCCGGCGAAATCGGCGAATTGCCCCTAAACAAATACAATGTTGGTAACTCTCCAACAAAGCTTCTAAAAGCACTGGATGAAAGCTCTGTAAAGTACGTCTCTATTATTGCAGAAGCCACTTCCGGAACAAGAACTGTAAATGCTATTTTCACTGAAAACCCCCAAGCTAGTGTTTTTGTTGGAAGCACCCTTAATGCTTCTCATGTCGCCAAGACTGTTGGAAGCTATGCGGATAATCTCTCAAAAGATGTCACTATTGTCTGTTCGGGATATCTTGGCAAAGAATTTGCACTAGAAGATTTCATGACCGCTGGATTGATTGCAAAAAGGATAGAAGATGCCTCTTATGACGATAATGTTCTAGCTGCTATTATGATTGCCGAGATATTTGAAAAAGATTTCAATAATTACCTTACCTTCCAGGAAAAATCAAGATCTTATGTAAGGCTAAAGAGTATTAAAGCAGAAGAGGATATCGAGTTCTGTCTACGCCTAGATCAATATAAGATTTCTCCTTATGGCACCTATGAAGGTTCGCATAGAGGTACGCCAATAATTTATTTCCAAGAGTATTAAGGCGGTTTGTATGATAGATATAAACCTTGTCAGAAACAACCCAGAGGTCGTTAAGTGGAGCCAAAGAAAACGCGGAGAAGATGAAAAAATCGTAGACAAAATCTTAGAGTACGACAGACTATGGAGAGAAGGTCTTAAAGAGCTCAACAGACTAAGACATGAAAGAAACAAAAAGAGTGCAGAAGCTGCCAGGCTTAAGTCACAGAGGGATGTCAAGGGATTCAATAGGATTCGAGAAGAAATGAAAGAATTATTAAAGAGGATTAAAGAGCTCGAAGAGAAGGTAAAAGAATATGAGATGCTCCGAAACGAATTGCTTAGATCTGTTCCGAATATAATTCACGAGAGTGTTCCAGACGGATTAAGTGAGGAGGACAACGTCCCCATTAGATTCTGGGGCCACTTTAGGGTATGGGAAGGTCATCTGGATGCGTTTAAAGAACAAATTAAAGGCTACGAGGTGGACTATGAGGTACTTCCTTGGAAACCAAAGAGCCACGTAGATGTCCTAGAAGAGCTTGATATAGGAGACACTAAAAGAGCGGCAAAAGTTGCTGGTTCGAGATTCTTTTATCTGAAAAATGAGTTAGCCCTCCTAGACCTCGCTATAGCGCAATTCGCTCTAGAAGAGCTCGTAAAACAGGGATATATACCCGTAATACCGCCATACATGCTAAATAGGAGAGCCATGGAAGGCGTTACAGATCTAAGCGCCTTCGAAGAGATGCTCTATAAAATTGAAGGAGAAGACTTGTATCTTATTGCTACAGCAGAGCACTCCATAGGAGCTATGTTTATGGATGAAATACTGGAAGAAAAGGATTTGCCTATAAAATTCGTCGGATTTAGCCCATGTTTCCGAAAAGAGGCTGGTGCTCACGGAAAGGATACCAAAGGAATATTTAGAGTTCACCAATTCCATAAAGTAGAGCAGTTTATTTTTGCTAAGCCAGAAGAGTCCTGGGAGCTTCACGAAGAACTCATTAAAAACGCAGAGGCTTTATTCCAAAAGCTTGGAATTCCATATCGTGTCGTAAATATATGTGCAGGAGAGCTAGGAGCTGTCGCTGCTAAGAAATACGATATAGAAGCCTGGATGCCTGCACAAGGGAAATTCAGAGAGCTGGTCTCAGCCAGTAATTGTACCGATTATCAGGCAAGAAGACTAAATATAAGATACAGGAGCAGGGATGGTAACTTTAGGTTTGTTCATACGCTTAACAGTACAGCACTAGCAACAACAAGAACCGCTGTTGCCATTATAGAGAACTTCCAAAAAGAGGATGGAGCCATTGAGATTCCAAAGGTGTTAAGAAAGTACATGGGAGGACTAAAAGAGATCGTTCCTCCTGAAAAGAAGGATCTAAAAAGTGCCTTTTTGAAAGACTAAAGATTTTCTAGGCTTTTTTACTTTTTATTGGTGTCATTATGGAAAAGTTTATACTCACGACTACTTGGGGATTTGAGGATATAACGGCAAATGAGGCCAAAAGATTTGGAGTAAAGGTTGTAGACGTTTTAGATGGTAAAGTAATCGTAGAAGCTCCCATTGATTTTGTGTATTATGCCAACTATGGTCTAAGGACTGTCGAAAAAGTGTACATCTATCTTAACCACGGAGAGTTTTCAACACTCGATGATATCAAAAGAATTGTAGAAGACGCAGACCTCATGGAGTATATCTCCGGAGAAGAAACTTTTGGTGTAAAAACAAAACGTTTTGGTACGCATAATTTTACGTCAATAGACGTTAACAAAGTTGTGGGGGAAGTAATAAGAAAAAAGTATGATCTACGCGTATACCTCGATAATCCCGATCTTGAAATAAAGACGTGGGTGGTAGAAAACACATTCGTTATTGGAATTAACACCACGGGCTATTCCTTATATAGAAGGGGTTATAGAATCTATCAGCACCCAGCACCTTTAAAGCCCACAATTTCCTCCCTTCTATTAATGTTCTCAGAATGGACTCCCAATAAAAGTCTTTTAGACCCTATGTGTGGTTCAGGAACGATTCTTATAGAAGCTGCCCTCTTAGGAAGAAATGTCCCTCCTGGGTTCTTTAGACCATTTTATCAATTTTATAGGCTAAAAATTTTTGATAGAAATGCCTTCTTGGAGGTAAAACAAGAGTTAAATTCAAAAATTAATAACACGAAAAAAATGAAAATATTTGGGATAGAGCTTCTCAAAAAGCACGTTATTGGCGCCATTTATAATGCACTTTCTGCACGGGTTATTGATACTATAGGACTCAAGGTAGGAGACGCTAGAAAACTTAGCAAGACAATAGAAGAACCTTTTGACGTGATTGTTACTAATCCACCCTACGGCCTCAAAATTGCGAGTAAAAAACATGTTCTCGATCTTTACGAAAAATTTGTTAAAGAGTTGGAGAGATGTTCTTGGAAAAGCACCGTAGTTGTAATGACGGCAGAAGATTATTTCTGGAAGTTAATTAAAGATACTTTCACAGTAATAGAAGTTAGGGAAATTATGTACGGCGATCTTCCAACAAAGGTTTATAAATTTAGATTATAAGCTTGAGCATTTTTGTAATAAAGTCTACTATTTCGCTCTTATGTTTCAGTAAATCTTTTCTTAAACACTCCCTCTCTTGAAGATCGTATATTTTCGGAATGTCTTTGGCAACGTCCTCGCATGTAATCTCTCCACGAACTATTCCATCCAAATAGAGAAGTAGCTTCCTTAAAGTCCCTGTAGTATCCCTCGGGGAACATTCAAATTTTGGAAAATTAAGTATTTCAAGAGGATATTCTCCCTCCGCAACTCTCCATCTGGGAAAGAAATCGATATATGAAGAAATTGCATGATAACAGTGTTTTTCCTCCATTTTTACGTTTTTCTGAAAGTAAATCCCTGCAATTGGTCTAAATGTTGTTGTCGCCTCCAGAAATACGTATATTTGATACGCGTTGTAAAACTCTGCCCCGGAAATTAAATCTTCGAAAACATCATCTATGAACTCTTGAGATATCATCATTGGGCCGTTTGGTGGAGGGATTGGTCTTCCTAGGGAGGCTCCTATAAGGGGATATAAGAAGTTAGAATAAGTCTTTGACGTTGTTTCAAAATAGGAGTATATCGCCTCAAATCCTCTTGAAGATAGTTTTTGCATTTGTTCCACTACATGTGGTTCTAACATAAACTCATTAAAAACATGTAGAATTATGTCCTCACGCGGTACAAAAACTAGAGCTTCTGAAATTGCCTCTAAAGGTGTAGTGTAGCTTCCGATAAAATTTATGTTATCACCTAAATCTATGTCCTCCGAGCCTACTACAGATACGTACGTTTCAAGACCTAAGCTTCGTGCACTTTCGAGCAACTTCTTTACTTTCGAGTCATAATTAACAATAAGGAGGATCATTTCTCCTCAGGTTCCAGATCTTTTGTTTCTAGAATAATCATTCCATATTTCAGTTTTTTAATTTCATCTTCTGTTAACTCTCTTTTCTTTGCTTTTGAAGAAATTATAGCGCTATTTCCTAAAGGATCCTCTAAAACTAAGGTTATTTTAAATTTGCCTTCTTTAACTAGCCCGATTTTCTTCTCAATTTCTTCTGCCTTCTTTATTTCTTCTTCTTTTGTAGCTCCTCTCTTGGCAATCCTCAGTGCGTATAGAACTCTCTCTAACACTCCCTCAACATTTGATACAAAGCCCATTGAATAGGGTCCTGGTTCAATTGTAACGCCAAGCTCGGGAATTCTTATGGTTCCCGATGAAGAGCGTATTACTCTAATTGTTAGGTCTTCCTCAGAAGAAATTTCTATTTCATATCTCATAGGGGTTCTTTCTCCAAGAACTATTATATCGGGATGTCTATATCCACACTTTTCACATATGAGGGTTGTCTCCATGACTTTTCTAAAATACGGGATTGTATGAACGTTTGTTATTAGCTTCATTGGCGTGTTTCCACATACTGGACAAGCTAGTGGTATTTCCATAACTTTTATTGGTAGATTCTCTTCCATTTTTGGCACCTAGGAAATTGCTGAACGCGGTAGGTATCTGTCCCAATGATTATACTTTTTCGAGTCGTTCAGCAGTAAACTCTGAAGCCCTGAAGAATATTACGTAGTAGCCCATTTTTGGAGGTAAGAAATATTGAGTAGCGGTCTCTCCTCCTGTGGGAATCACTCTAACGTTATCTAAGACGTTCTTAAACTCAGAGTATACTTTTTCGATTGTCTTAAAATAGTCTGAAGCATTAAGGTATGGGAGGTTTATTATTACTATATTTCCCTTTAACGCAAGTTCAAGATATCTTCTCATAGAATTTTCATCGTTTCTGGGATTTTTTACAACATAAATTACTCTTTTGCCACTTTTCTGTGTGGTTTCAAAGGCTGAAAGATCTAAATACTCGGTATAGAAAACCCTCGGACCTCTATAAGCCTGAGCAGATCTTTGTTTCTTCCCCCTAAGAAAATCGAGTAACCCCATGAATAACCCTCCTAAATTATACTACACACATCTAACAAATCATTAAAGTGTAAATGTTTTGATTGCTATATAAGAATACCGTCAGGGACTGATGTACGTTAAAATACTACACACTTCCTTCACTAAATACTCTTATATCCCTCACTTTATAACTTAATCTCCCTTAATAAAGCGTCTATTCTCTAAATCTGAACGTTAAATATAAATATGCCCTAATACTAAGTATAAGATTGGGTGTGTTCTATTAGAAAGCCCCCACACCCCCCGAGCCGCCGCCCCCGATGACGCCGGGGCCCAAGGAAAGCTTCTTCTTTTCTCGGGCCCCGGCAGTATTCTCACCACCAAACTCTCTCTAAATTTCTTCGATGACATTTTCCCAAAAGTTAAAAATCTG
>CBEVQP010000042.1:0-10146 GCA_965552035.1 uncultured Thermoplasmata archaeon
AGAGAAACACATCAAAATAATAAGCCACCTCATACTTCTTAAAATAGAAGTCACTGAATAAGATCTTGCAACAATTTGTCACGGTTGGAGGTGTAAGTAATGAAACAATTGAAGTTATTCACTGCAGGACCCGTAGCATGTTTTCCGGAAGTTTTAGAGGCTATGTCTACACAGATGTTTAGTCACAGAAGTCCAGAGTATAAAGAGCTGCATAGGGAGCTAACTAAGAGAATGATGGAGTTTATTGAAACAAAACAGACCGTAATGTTCTTTCCAAGCTCTGGAACAGGTATAATGGAAGCATCAGTTAGAAATTGTGTTTCCCCTAAAGGCAAGGTTCTTGTTACTATAATAGGTGCTTTTGGGCAGAGATATGCTGAAGTTGTGGAGTCAAATGGGAGGATACCTATAAAACTGGAAGTACCTCTTGGAGAACCACTTACTCCAGAGATGCTTGAGGAAGCACTGAATAAAAATCCAGATGTAGAGGCCGTGACTATTACATATAATGAAACCTCTACGGGAGTCCTTAACCCACTTCCAGAGTTGGCAAAGATTGTAAAAGAGCATGATAAACTTTTGTTTGTAGATGCAGTAAGTGCTCTGGGAGCAGCTGACTTAAAGTTTGACGCTTGGGGAATTGACATAATGTTTTCGAGCTCTCAGAAGGCGTTTGGAGTTCCTCCAGGTCTAGGAATGGGAGCATTTAGTGATCGTGTTTTCGAAATTGCGGAGAAAATACCTGATAGAGGATGGTACTTTGATCTCTTGTTATACAAAAAATTCCATGAAGAAAAAGCCGGAACACCTTCAACACCACCGATTCCCCAAATGATAGCCCTAAATATAATGCTCAAAAGGATTGAAGATGAGTTCGGAGGAAAAGAAAAATGGCTTGAGATGTATCGGAAAAGGGCCGAAATGATACGTAAAGGCGTTAGAGATTTAGGACTTAAAGTATTTGCAAAAGAAGGTTATGAAAGTCCTTCAATAACTGTTGTAAAGACGCCAGAAGGAATTGAGGGTTCGGAAGTTTATTACGCTATGAGAGAACGAGGGTATGAGCTGGCACAAGGTTATGGTCCAATTAAGAAAATAACGTTTAGGATTGGCCATATGGGCTATATGACTTTTGAGGACATTAGAGAAATGCTTGAAGTCTTGGGAGACGTTATAGAAGAGCTAAAGAGGAAGAAAGGCCGGTGATCTTTATATATTCTATTGTCTTTATTTTCACAGTTTTGTCTTCTTTATTTGTTTTTGGGGGGTGAACAATTGAGAGTTGCAGTAATCCTTCGGGACAAGTGCAATCCAAATCATTGTAGCTATGAGTGTATGAATTTTTGTCCAGTGTATAGAAACACAGAAGACATCTTTAGCTTAGATAGTAAGGGTAAGCCTATTATTTCTGAAGATCTTTGTATAGGATGTGGAATTTGTGTTCATAAGTGTCCGTTAGATGCTATACGAATAATAAACGTTGCAGACGACTTAAGAGAGGATATAATCCATCAATATGGTCCAAATGGTTTTAGACTGTTTAAGTTACCGTCTATTCATAAGAATGATGTTGTAGGACTTCTTGGTCCAAATGGCGTTGGAAAGACAACAGTTGTTAACATTTTTGCAGGAAAAATTATTCCAAATTTAGGTGAATATGAGAAAGAACCTTCTTGGGATAGAGTATTGGAAGAATTTTCTGGGACCATTTTATATAAATACTTTAAAGATCTCGCAGATGGAAAAATAAAGTCTGCAGTAAAGCCGCAGTATGTCGATTTAATCCCAAAATATTATAAAGGGACTGTAAAAGAACTGTTAATGAAGGCAGATGAAACAGGAAAACTAGACGAAATAGTTGAAGAATTTGGGCTGAAGAACATTCTCAATAGAGATATAAAAACGCTTTCGGGTGGAGAACTTCAAATTATGGCTATTGCAGCTACGTTCCTCAAAGAAGCCGATTTTTATTTCTTTGATGAGCCTTCGTCTTATTTAGACATAGTAAAGAGACTTTTTATAGCTAAAAGGATTAGGGAGTTAGCAAAAAAAGCAAATGTTTTTGTTGTAGAACACGATTTGGCCGTGTTAGATTTTCTTGCAGACATTGTTTATATCCTCTATGGTGAACCAGGTGCGTATGGAATAGTCTCAAACCCACGTCACGTCAGGAATGCCATAAACGCGTTTCTTTTAGGATATCTTGATTCTGAGAACGTAAGGATAAGGAAAGACGAAATAAGGTTTGAAATACACCCTCCTAAACCCCCTGAAGACAAAGGGGAGTCTTTATTGGAGTTTAGAGATATTAGAGTGTCTTTTAATACGGGATTCACACTAAAGGCCTCTGGGGGAATTCTTTATAAAGGAGAAGTAATAGGTGTTGTGGGTCCAAACGCAATAGGCAAAACCACACTCATAAGGGTTCTTGCGGGTGAGATTAAACCAGACGAGGGTTTTGTCTCTGTGAAAGCTACAGTAAGTTACAAACCTCAGTATGTGAAAATAGAAATTGATGGAACAGTTGAGGATTACTTAAGAACCATTCTGGGCATGCACTATGACACGGGATTCTTCCAAAATGAAATCCTTCACCCATTGGGGCTTAAGAGGATCCTTCATAAAGAGGTAGCAAATCTCTCTGGGGGAGAGACTCAACTTGTGGCTATAGCAGCATGTTTAGGTAAGCCAGCAGATATATATCTGTTGGATGAACCCTCGGCGTACCTGGATGCATCTCAGCGTATGGAAGTTTCAAAAATTATTAAAAGAATAATAGAAAAACAAAAAGCTGCAGGAATGATAGTGGATCACGACATATATTTCATAGATATGATTAGCGATTCATTGTTAGTCTTTTCTGGTGAACCGGGAGTTCATGGAGAGGCCCAGGGACCATATGACCTTCATAGAGGTATGAACGAGTTTCTTAGGAATATAGATATAACGTTTAGGCGTGATCCCGAGACAGGAAGGCCTAGAGTAAATAAACCCGGATCGAGACTAGACAGGGAACAAAAAGCTATAGGAGAGTATTACTACACGTCTTTCCTATAAAGTTTCTAGAGAAGAGAAGGTGAAATCATTTTTAGACTAAGAAGAATTACAAATTCTCTGAATGATATTGTAGGAATTCCCAAATCATTCTCTAGGAATCTCTCCGTACCTGGCGGGCCCCATAGGGTTATCACAAGACTCGGATCACATCCTCTTATAAACTTCTTTAGGCCCTCATAGTCCTCGTGGTCTGAAATGTAAAAGTGAAAGTCACTATATGCGCGCAAGAAGCCACTTACGGTTATCGTAGGTCTGCTTATGGACATACTTGTGGAGTTTGTGATAATAATTGATGCTCTTTTTGGATTTCTAGAGAAACTAAGAGGATCGACATCACTTTTTCTCATTAGATCTTTAATCATTAATGTTTTCCTAAGTATACTTTTTGAAACATAGATGTCCTCTTCTATACCTCTTCCAAAATGTTTTCTTAGATATACCATCAATTCTTGAGGTTTTCCAAACGTATATGTGACAATACTTGCTTTTTCCAAGTTAGTGAGCGTATCTAAAAGTGCATTTTTCTCATCTTCTCTGTTTGGCAGGACATACTCAGGAACACCATAAGTTGCATCTACAAAAAGTATGTCTGCTTTTATGGGTTTAGCGCACTCAAAAATGGGTGTTTGATGCATAGAGAAATCTCCAGTATAGAGTACTTTATAGTCTTCCTCTATGTATAGCATAGCTGCTCCTGGAACATGTCCTGCAGGTAAAATCCTAATGTTTTCATTTGGAGGCGAGGATAAGATTGCGTTATTTCCTAGAAATCTCCACGTGATCTCTGATGCTAAGACTTTCCCCGATCCTCCTTCTGGTATGTGATCATAATGTGCGTGAGAAACAAATGACAGCTTATCGTTTTTAAGCTTTTTTGGCTCGAGGAGAATGTTTCTGTATGAAATTGCATTAAAAAGCTCACCATGCTCGCTCTTGTATAAGTCGAGATCAAACACTCCTTTGATGAACTTTAGCATATCGAGATCGACATTTTTGAGTTTGCTTTTTATGCTTTGTATTATTGTTCTGTGATTTTGTATGAAATCATGTAACATAGTTATAGACACCTTTAGAGGGCTTAACTTTTGTATTGGCATTTAGTAAAGTTTCTGGCTTTAATAAGTGTTATCCAAATGTTTCATTCTACATTAAACCTTAAGGAGACTTTTATATGACATGTAGGCAGTGTTTAGGAGACAATACAATAGCTTTCTCGCTTCAAAGTACAAGGGTTCTACAGAAGAACCTCAGAGCATTGTAACTCTCAAAACCTTAGAGTTTGGGCACATATTTATACGTCACAACTTAATACAAAAAGTGTAAGGGATATTGAGGTGATAGCATGCCACTTGAGACAGTAAATAGTATCGGAAAAAAGGTTCGTCTTTCACGTATTTTAAAAAATGGGCGGTCAGTAATTTTTGCAATGGATCATGGTATGGAACATGGTCCTGACGAATTTCCTAAAGAGCACGTAAATCCAAAGATTATTATTGAAAAAGTCGTAAATGCCGGTGTAGATGCTATAATGGTCAATATTGGAATAGCAATGCTCACGTGGGATGTTTGGAGAAACAGAACAGCTCTTATTGTTAAGGTTACAGGCAAAACTTCACTTAGACCGCAAGACGAGACACTATTGCAAAGTCCAACGGGAATTGTTGAGGATGCTGTGAGAATAGGAGCTGATGGGGTGGCCGCTACAGTTTATTGGGGATCACAATATGAGCACATTATGATGGATAATTTTGTGGCTGTGGCCTCTGTTTGTAACGAGTATGGAATGCCCATTTTACAGTTAGCATATCCGCGCGGACCCGAGATTAAGAACAGATATGCGCCAGAGATTGTAAGGTATGGTGCCCGTGCTGCGGCAGAAATGGGTGCAGATATAATCAAAACTTATTGGACAGGATCTCAGGAAACATTTGCAACTGTTGTAGAAGCAGCCTCAGGAGTTCCAGTTTTGATGAGTGGAGGTGCTAAGACGGAGAATCCATTGGAGTTCCTAAAGATAGCGAGGGACGTCATTGAGGCCGGAGGGGCGGGGGTAGTTGTGGGCAGAAATATATTCCAGAGGACGAATGTGGAGGCTATGACAAGGGCAATATTAAGAGTAGTGCATAGGGACGAAGACCCAGAAGAAGTAGCAAAGGATGAGAGACTAGTTTAATTCTTTTTAATTTTTGAGTTATGGTGTCTTTATGGACGTAGTTACTGTTGGTCACATCCTTACAGACATAAGAATTAGAACTGAGGAATTTGCAACCCCAGATAAAGAGAGCAGAGTTATTGATTTAGAGTATGGTCCTGGAGGATCTGCTGCAAATTCTGCTATAGCTGCTGTGAAGTTGGGAAAAAGAGCATCTGTTCTCGCAAAGGTTGGAATGGATGACTTCGGAAAACTAGCATTGGAGTCTATTATGAGGGAGGGAGTAGATATTTCTGGTGTAAAAATAAAAGTTGGAGGGCGTACGGGGTTTACGATTGTAATAATTAATTCTAAGGGAGAAATCATGATGTACGGCTATAAGGGGACATCAGAAGAATATTCTCCAGATGAACTCGATGAGAGGGTTATCAAAAATGCCAAACATATGCATATAGCAAGTTTAAGATTAGACACTACTAAAAAAGCTTTAGAGATTGCAAAGGATAGCGGACTAAGCACGACCTTTGACCCTGGAAGAAGACTCTCAAGACTTGGTATAACAGCGTTTCATGATATTATTGAATACGTAGATTATCTTTTAATCAATGTAAAGGAGTTTGAGATGCTTACTGGGACTACTGACGTCAATAGAGGTTTGGAGATTCTTCACAAAAATGGTTGTAGGAATGTTATAATAAAACTCGGAGGAAAAGGAGCTTTGTATGATGGTGAATATGGAAGAATAAGTGTTAGTGCTTTTGATGTTCCTGTATTAGATACTACGGGTGCAGGCGATGCATTTGCAAGCGGATTTTTTGTTGCACTACTAGATGGTGCAAATGTCGAAGAGGCACTTATTTTTGCGTCTGCAACGGCAGCCCTTAAAGTAAGAACTTTAGGTGCTCAGTTAAAGTACAAGCTGGAAGATGTGGTTAGATTCCTAGAAGAGAGAGGGTATAATTTATCGTTCTTTTAGTTTTATTTGAAGAGAGTAAACAATTCGTAGTCTTCATCGACGTCGAATATTCCCATTCTTACCCCAGCATCTAACCAAGCATGTGCATAATTAACACACGCAAAGGCGTTTACATAGTGTCCAGTCTTGTAAAAGTACTCTGCATCCTTAAAATAAGATTCTGCCATTTTATAGAAATCTTCTGCAATTATTCTCAAAAATGATTTCTCTGGGACAGCAATACGAACCTTCTCAAGCGCTTTTCTAGTTTTATCCAAGTAGCTCTTTATTTTGTCTTCTGTAATCTTGTCTGTTTTCATAACACCAGACCACCTATAAGCTCCAGCGCTCCTTTAATAAACGAGTATGTAGCCTTATAACAGTCATTACCACCAATTATAAGGAGAAGATCGCCGTCGTAAAGATCTTCTGGAACCTCAAAATCTTTTACAACATTCTCAATAGGGATATCTGATCCCAAGAGCTTGGGTTTATTGTCCTGAACTCTGAAGACGATGGCTCCTAGAGCACCGTTCCTAACCATTATGTCTCTCTCTTCCATGCCATTTTTTGAGATCTCTTTTATTAACGCATTTCCTCTTACAACTCCTGCTATAGAACAAGGCCACCCAAATTCCGGAAAGTTTACTTTTCCTAATACTTTAAAGAAGTTTCTTTCCAAATTTCTTAGGAAAAATGATCCTTTTTGTGAAATATGATGCCCGCCTCGAGAAGACTCCACATATCCCAGTTTTCTCAGGGTTTGTAGTATAGATCTTACTTTCCCCTCTCCTACTCCAAGTATGTTAGAAATGTACACTCTTCCCATAAAACCTTGCCTAAGAAGATATAATAAAAGCAAATGCTCAGCCTGAAGCATGAGCGTCACCTTAGATGTTGTCTAGTATGTCTTTAGGAGCATCTGCTAGATATACTAGAGCCTCAGCCTCACTAAAGTGGAGATCTCCTACAACGATGAGAGAGTGCAAACCATTGTCAAAGTTATAATGAAGAAGATCTTTAGGGTATCCTGCTTTAACTCTTTGAGTTTTTGATCCTGCGTTTACAACTCCTACCAGTAACCTATCCGGCGTTATAACACCATCCTTTCTTTTATCTTCTATCATTATTAAAAGCTCTATGGCTTCGTTTATACTCATAGAAGTGCCAGTCTCTGGATTTATATCGAGGAGAACTAGTGTGTGTAAACCTCTAGAGAGATTTTCTTTTATTATTTCGTATGGACTCTCAAATATCACTCCTTTATATGGATAGGGAAGTGTAGTTGTTCTTCCGAACTTATATACGCTAAGGCCGCAGGCAGTAGGTACTGCAGTAAAAACTGAGGCGTTATGGATTACCTCGTATTCCACACCCCTTTTCTTTGCCTCTACAATGAGGGCAACATGGGTAGTTGCCGAAAGAGGATCACCACCAACGAGAAGAGCAATATTCTTTGTTAAAGCAGTTTTTATTAGAAAATCGCTTTCTACAGTCTCTCTAGGTATGATCTTTATCTGCTTACCCAGTAGTTTCTCAAGCCTCTTGACATCTAGTCCTGGGGGCTTGGAGGTATAGAATTCTGCATATACCTCATCAACGTTTCTTAGTATGTCAACAGCCCTTAATGTAAGGTCTCTTTCATCATAGAGGCCGAGACCCACAAGATATAGTTTTCCCATATATGTTATTCCTCCTTTAGGCCACAAGGCCAAGGACAATCTTTACAATCCTCTGTAAACGCTGGAAGAGGAGGCTCCCCTTTAATATTCTTTGTAATTTCAAAGGCCTTTTTAATAGCTTCATCATCACCATCTAACACGAGAGTAATCGATCCTTCACTACCAGAAACTCCGCCAGCTGCTATTGGTATAGCATCTACATTTGCAAGGATCTGATAGGCTTCTATTTCTGTAATAGCCTTTGCGTTGGGAATAGGTATAAGAGCTGCATACATACCAAGCCCATATTTGTAGTTCTTAATTCCAGTAAACTCCGCTACTTCATAAATCGAAAATGGAATGAGTTTTTCAAGACCAATAGGTACGATAATATGAGAACCTCTTGGAAGAAGGTACCTTAGAGCATTTCCTATTGTTCCACCAGTCGGAGAAGCTGCGAGGACGCCCACATTTCCCATGGGATCTAGAGCATTAGCTCCTTTTATAAACACGTCTTCTGGACCAAATTCCTCGAGAATTTCGTATCCTACGCCCTCTAGAACCTCTCCTTTTTTAATTACTATGGGTTTTGGCTTGTTTGTTTTTGGTGTTACACATAACCTTCCGCGAGATACAACTCCATATGTGAATTTTTCTTTTTCCATATTCATACCAATAAGCTCTTCAGCCACGTAAGCAGTGGAAATGCTTGTAGCAATTACAATAATGCCATTTTTGAGAGCATTTTGAACAATATCCATTTTTGCGACAGCCTTTCCAATCAACCTTCTGGACTCATAAGGAGTAAGAGTAACTAACGCTCTAACCAATTTTTTCACCTCCTAAAATTAGTCTCTCGAGGAAATATGATAGTTATCCCAAATTGAATATTTCTCTGAGCTCATATAAATTATTTACAACTACATCAGCATCACTTATTGGATCACCGTATCTTTTTACATGAACTGCTTTTGATCCAGCCCTTTTGGCTGCTAGTATGTCTAGAATACTATCTCCTGCCATAATCGTATTGGTTACGTTAACGCCCAGCATATGAGATACTTTAAGTACAAGATATGGGCTTGGTTTACATCCATTTAAGTTTTTGTAATCTTTTCCCTGGATAATTTTAAAGTATTTCTTTAATCCTGTAATCTCCAATACAAATTCTGTAGCTTTTGTGGAGGCATTTGATATTGCAGCTATAGGAACTGAAATAGATTTTAGGACATCTGTATCTGGGTATGATTTTATAAGGCCCTGTTTTGCAAGTCTTCTTCTAAATTGTAAAATTTCATTGTCTAATTTTTTCCAAAACTCGACAGGATCTATGCCAAATTCCTGAACAAAGGTTCTTGGAATTCTTAAATTTACCATCATTTTGTACGTTTCATAGCCGAAATTTAAGTCAAAATATTTTATTACGTTTAGAACAATCTTTTTTAACTCTTCGTGGAGATTTGGTACGTCGTAATATACAAGCGTCTCGTCTACGTCGAATAACAACGCTTCGATGGGAACCATTTTATGACCTCCAACCCTTAAGACCAAAATTTGATGACCTTTAGCATTATCACTAAAGAGCGAAGCTATATTTTTAAATTATTTATCAGTGCCTGGATTCCTCATCACGAAGGATTCAGTGGCACAGGGCATTCATCATCCCTTAATATCATTATAAATCGAGTCTGCTTTTTAAGCTCCTAAAGATATAACAATGTTATCTATGGGATAATATAATTTTTGAATTCCAATGTACCTATTGTATGACCTTGAGTAATGCAGATGCCCTTATGGCGATAATAAAAGGAAGAAGAAGTATTAGAAGCTACAGAGATGAAGATGTCGATGATGAAAAAATAAATAAGTTGCTAGAAGCTGCACGATGGGCACCTTCGGCCGGAAATAGACAGCCTTGGCATTTTGTGGTTGTTAGGGATAAACACATAAGAAAAAGGCTTGCTGCAGCGGCCTTTGAACAGACATGGATGATAGAAGCCCCCGTACATATAGTAGTACTTGCTGACAAAGAGCGCTCTGGAAGTCGTTATGGGGAAAGGGGCCGTACGTTGTATTGCATTCAAGATACAGCAATGGCCATTCAGAATATGTTGCTAATGGCCCATGCTTTAGGCTTGGGCACGTGTTTTGTGGGGGCTTTTGATGAAGACTTAGTAGCAGAAATAATAGGTGCTCCGAGATCCATGCGACCTATTGCCATAATTACAGTAGGATATCCTGCAGAATATCCACCACCTCGAGTAAGAAGACCTCTTGAAGAAATAGTTTCTTATGAAAAATACGAGGGTACTCCTTAAAAA